>NZ_JSEH01000006.1 GCF_000801335.2 Desulfovibrio sp. TomC | reverse complement strand
GGGAGGGTCCGGGAGGGGGTTACCCCCTCCCGGCCGCCGGAGGCATGCCTTTCTCTTCATCCTCTTCATCCTCTTCCATCTTACATTTTCACATCGTTTACGGCATACTGGCGAAATGCTGACCATTGAGGGGCTGACCAAATCCTACGGCCAAAACGGCTCACCGACCCTGTGCGCCCTGGACGGCGTGAGCTTTGCCGTGCCCAAGGGGGCCTTTGTCTCGCTGGTCGGGCCGTCGGGCTGCGGCAAGTCTACGCTGTTGCAGTGCGTGTGCGGCCTCATGCGCCCGACTTCGGGCCGAGTGACCCTGGAGGGGCGGGAGATTGTCGCGCCGCCGCCGGAGATGGCCCTTATTTTCCAGAACGCCGCGGCCTCGCTTTTTCCCTGGTTCACCATCCTCGGCAACATCCGTTTCGTGCTGCGCCGCCGCCCCGGAAGCAAAGCCGAAAAAATCGCCATCGCCCGGCAGGCCTTGCGCTCGGTCGGACTGGCCGATTTCGCCGGGCATTACCCCTGGCAGCTCTCCGGCGGCATGCAGCAGCGCGCCGCCCTGGCCCGGGGGCTGGCCTATGGGGCCGATATTTTGCTCCTCGACGAGCCTTTTGCCTCGGTGGACGCCCAGACCCGCGAGGACCTGGAAGATTTGCTGGCCGGCGTGGCCCGGGATCAGGGCAAGACCGTGCTGTTCGTCACCCACGACATCGACGAGGCCGTGTACCTCTCCGACACGGTGGTGGTGCTCACCCCGCCGCCGGCCAGGGTGGCGGCGGTGCTGCCCATCGACCTGCCCCACCCCCGGGACCAGATCGCCAGCCGCGAAGACCGGCGCTTCCTCGACGCCCGAAAGGCCATCCATGCGTTGCTGCGCCGTGTGTAAGTGGCAGGGGAAGACGAAGAGTCAGGAGGGGCGTTGCCCCTCCCGAACCCTCCCCACCGGGGGGATGATCCCCCCGGACCCCCGCCATGGGGCACGTGGTTCTGTGTCGTTGCCTAACGCTTCGACCATCTACAACAAGACCGCAACGCCTTTCGGGTGCAACCTCGAACCACGACGCCATGGCCGCTCCGCCCAGTAATCCCCCCCTCCCCATCGAGGGGGGCCGGGGGGGATCAGCCCCCCCGGCCGCCGGAGGCATCCTCCTCCTCATCGCCCTCCTCCTCCTCTGGGAAGCCCTCTCCCGCTGCGCCATCCTCCCGCCGGACGCCGTGCCGCCGGTTTCGGCGGTGGCGGCGGAGCTTGGCCGGTTGCTGGCCTCTGGGGAGCTTGTGGGCCAGGTCGGGCTGACGGCGGGCCGGGCTGTGGCCGGTTTTGCCGTGGGCGGGTGTTGCGGCGTGCTGTTGGGGTTTGCCTGCGGCGTGTTCCCGGGTTTTGGCCGGGCCATGCGGACGACGGTGGAATTTTTGCGCCCCATGCCATCGGTGGCCCTTGTTCCCATTGGCATTTTGTTTCTGGGCCTGGGCTTTGGCTTGTGCGTGGCCGTGGCCGGCTTTGCCTGTGCCTGGCCGGCCTATGTGGCGGCCCTGGCCGGCGCGGGCGCGGCCGGGACGGAACTTCGCGACACGGCCCGGGTGTACGGCCTTGGGCGGTTTGAGCGCATTGTCTTTGTCCGGGCTCCGGCGGCCTTGCCCCACGTCATGGCCGGGCTGCGCACGGGGCTGGCCGTGGCTGTGGCCGTGGCCGTGACCACGGAGATGGCCGCTGCGCCAAACGGGCTTGGCTCGTTTATTCTGGAGTCGTCGTTGGCCGGGCGGCCGCAGCGCATGTACGCCGGCATCGTGGCGGTCGGATTGTTGGGAGCCGGGCTCAATGCCGCTTTTGTGGCCCTGCGGCGGCGGGTGTTGGCCTGGACGCCCGAGGAAGGGCGGCGATGAAACGCCTGTCCGGACTGCTCGTATTTTGCGCCCTGGCCGGGGCCTGGGAGACGCTGTCGCGGTCCGGCCTCGTCTCGCGGCTCTATTTCCCGCCGGTTTCGACCATTGCCGCGACGTTTTGGGACCTGACCGTCTCGGGCCTGCTGCCGGAGCAAGCCCTCTCCACGGTGCTTCGGGCTGTGGCCGGCCTCTTGATTGCCCTGGCCGTCATGGGGCCGCTCGGGCTGGCCATGGGCGTCTCGCGCCGGCTTTCGGCCCTTTTGACCCCAACGGTCGAGCTGCTGCGCCCGGTGCCGCCGCCGGCCGTCATTCCGGCGGCCATGCTGCTGCTTGGCATCGGCACGGGCATGAAACTGGCGGTGATCGTTTTTGCTTGTTCCTTCCCCATCCTGGTCGGGGCGGTGGACGGGGCGCGCGGCGTCGATCCGGGCTTTCGCCTGACCGCCGGCGCTTACGGCCTGACCCGGCGCGACCTGCTCTTCGGGGTCATCCTGCCGGCGGCCGGCCCGAGCGTGGCGGCCGGGTTCCGCTCAGCCCTGCCCATGGCCCTTATTGTGGCCGTGCTCTCGGAGATGGTCGGGGCCACAAGCGGCATCGGCCATTACATCCTGCGCATGCAGCGCACCTTCGCCATCCCCGAGATGTACGCCGGCGTGGCCATGATCGGCCTGTGGGGGCTTTGCCTCAATACCGGCCTGGAACGGGCGCTGGCGCGGCTTTTGCGCTGGCACGCCGGCTGGAAGGGCGGCCGGGACTGAATCCCGGCTACTGCGCCCCCTCAAGCAGCAGCATGGTTGGCCCCCCTGCGGGCGCACGGAGGCCTGGGGTGCCGATGCCAAGCACAGCCGGGTCCTCGATAATCCCTGCCGTCATATTCAGATCGTAGTCCGGATCGTTGTCCCGGATAAAGAGATAGAGATAGTACTGCGCCCCGGCGATCATGGACTGGCCGGCAGGGACGAAATTATTGGTTCCCCAGGCCTCGGCAATGGCCCAATCGCCGGAATCCACGCCGCTAAACGTCGTGCGGTAGGTCTTAAACGGCCGGGATTGGCCGTTTGGCCGCAACTTGACGATGTTGAGCTGGGACGGACTCTTGTCCAGGCCGGAAAAAGCGGCCCGGATGGCGGTCAACGCCCCGGACGTGCAGGTGTAGACGATGCGTTTGACGTTGCTGGCCGGCTCAAAATTGATGACGCGGTAGTCGCGCGACAGGTCCCCGGCTGAAGCCGACTCGGTGGAATACTCCGTCACCGCGATGGACTGGGCGCTGTTGATGGGATTGTCCGTGGGCACGGTGGGGGGATAGGCCAGATCCGAGGCGGACAGCGTCAGCAGGCCCTTATTGACCGGATAGCCGTAAAACGGCAGGGCCGCGTTGTCGTAGCTGGCGTAGAGGGTCCAGCCGCCGCTGGCCTTGTCCATGCCGGACTGCGTCCCGCCGGTGCGGTAATAGAAATTGACCCTAGCCCCGCCTTCCACGCCCTCAATGGCCAAGTCGACCACGGCCGTGGTCGGGTCGGTCAGGCCGGACACGGACTGTCCGCCGCCGTTGGCCACCTTGTACTGCCACAACACGCTGGAGTTGTTGTAGACGGTATTTTCCAACACCAGTTCGCCGGCAAACAGCCGGCCGCAATAGAACCCCTTGATCCATTTGGCCGTGATCCTGGCCTGGGGGTAGCTGCCGCCGCTGGTCAGGTTGTTGCCCTGGAAGCCGTAAGTGAAGGCGTTGTATTTCTCCGAGGAAAAGGCCTTGAAATCGGACAGGCGCACGGCATGGAAAAAGGCTGTCGTGGCCCGGGGCAGGGCATCGGTGATTTCGAAAATGCCGTCGGTGTATTCCATTGCCCCTGAGGCGGAACAGGCCATGCTCGTGCAGCCCTGGACGGTTTCCATGGTCCCCTTGAGCACCAGGGCCTGGGCACTGGTGTCCAGAGTGAAGTGCTCATGGTTCATGTTGAGGGCAAATGCGAGCTGATTGGTACCAGTTTGAGCGCTTCCGGGAACCAACAGTTGATCAACTCCCGTACAGCACGACAATGCCTCCTGTGTTCCTGCCGAAAAATCGTAGTCAAGCGTTCGTTTTGCATCGCTATAATAGAAACGTTTGAGGCTATATTGAAGTTCCGTGTTTTGCGCCAAAGCTTGGACAGCGAAAATACTTAAAACAACAGTCGCTACACTACAGAGAATAGACCTCATATCCATCTCCTTCTGCTTTATAACGGGCCGCGCGTTCCCAGCCGTTTGCCGCAAACAATCGTTAGCATTGCGACGAGTTGCACCATGGCAAAAGAGTCCTGTGGTGTATAATAAAATACACCTGCTGTCTACGGAGCAGCATCACGCTGCAACCGACACAACGGGCTTGACCGGTCTGACTACCCAGACCAACAGTCGGGGGAAGGGGGGAACAATGTTTGCAGGGATGCCGCCATTTTCGATTCCGCCAAACCCGGATTTGTGTCAAAGTGGTGCGACACACGCCACGGGAGGCCCTATGAAAGCCACTGCCTGCGCCTGCTGCGCCCTGCTCCTGTCCTTGCTGGCGGCCACTGCCGCCCTGGCCGCCGATCCGACCGCCATCAAAATCGGCTACATCCCGGTAGGCGACTGCCTGCAATATTACGTGGCCGAGGACCTGGGCTATTTTGCTGCCGAAGGGCTGGCCGCAACCGGTTTGGCCATGAAAGGCGGGGCGGTCATCGCTCCGGCCGTGGAAGGCGGCGAGCTGGCCATCGGCTGGTCCAACACCGTGTCCATCATCCTGGCCCACGCCAAGGGCTTTGACTTTGCCTTTCTGGCTCCCGGAGCCGAGGGAGTGGCCGGCAGCAACGACGTCCACGCCCTGCTGGTCGCGGCCGATGCCAAAATCGCTTCGGTGGCGGATCTGGCCGGCAAGACCGTGGCCATAAACACCCTTGGCAACATCAATGAGGCGGCCATGCGCGCCCTGGCCGAGAAGGCCGGCATCGCCCCGGACGCCATCCGGCTGGTGGAAGTGCCCTTCCCGGACATGGTTTCCGCCCTGGGCAAAGGTTCGGTCCAGGCGGCGCTGGTCCTGGAACCGTTTGTCACCGACGCCGTATCGCGCGGCGCGGCCAAGGTGCTCGATCCCTCGCCCCATGCCGCCTTCGGCAGCCCCTATCTTATCGGCGGCTGGTTCGCCAAAAAGGCCTGGCTCAAGGCCCATCCAACCGAAGCGGCGGCCTTTTTGCGGGCCGTGACCAAGGCCTCGGCCTTTATTGCCGCCCATCCGAACCAGGCCCGGACCATGTTGAGCCAGCGCACCAAGCTGGCCCCGGAACTGGCCGCCAACATCGTGCTGCCGCGCTTTCCCGAAACCCTGGCTCCGGCCGCCCTGACCGGCATCATCGACGTGGCCGCCCGCTATGGCCTGCTGGCCAAGCCGTTCCCGGCCGCCGAGATCCTGGCCGCTCCGGCCGACTGATCGAATCTGGCGGACGGTCCGCCCCGGCGTCTGCCGGGTCGGGCCGCCCGTCCTGCCGTTCCCGGCCGGGATGCCGATGCTTCGGCCCGCCAGCCCGGTCGCTGACCTTCCTCCGAAGATTATTCGGCACAGGCCGGTACGCAAAAAAAGTTGCCGGGCGGCTTGACCACCCGGCCGAAAGTCCTATTTGAGAAGTCGGGCACGGCCAAACGAACGATGCTCCCAGCCTCCCCTGCCGCCGGCGCCGACGAAACGTCGCCAAAACCGAACATCCGGCTGGTCCTGTCCGACAGGCACACCGCCACCTTGCCAAAACCGGCGAAAACGCCTTGGCAAGCAGCCGAGAACCTCCCTCGCTACCGCCTGTATTTGCTCATTTTTGTGCCCCTGAGCCACCGAATTTGATTTTGTGCTTTACGGTAGTCCATTTTGTAACTATGAAAAAACCCCCCTTAATGAGAATTCGATCATTCGGAGTAGACCATGTGCCGCTTATTCGCCCTCAGCAGCCGGGACCCAGTGTCCCCCATGCGCGCCATCGAGGCGCTTAACGTCATGAAGGAAGGGCACGACGGATCAGGCGTTGGCCTGTTCCTCTCCGACCTTGGCGGCCCCTTCGGTGAAATGAAGGACGCACCCATCCTCTCCGGAATTTTTACCGACGAAGGCTTAAACCGCGTTGACGCCTTCATGGGCGAACGCGGCTTCGTCACCCGCTACACCCTGGAGCTGATCCCCCAGACCAAGGCGCCGCTTGGCACCCCCATCCGGGGCACCTACCTGGCCCGGGCCTACGAGGCCCCGGCCGACCTCAAGGCCAAACCGCAGGCCGAGCGCGAACTGGTCTACATGCTCATGCGCGTGGAACTGCGCCGCATGGGCGAGGACTCCGAGGCCATCCGCGTCTTCTCCTTCTGGCCCGACACCGTCATGGTCAAGGAAGTCGGCGACCCCATGGCCATCGGCGAATACCTGGGCCTTGCCCGCCCGGAACTCGACTGCCGCCGCATCCTGGCCCAGGGCCGGCAGAACACCAACTACGCCATCAATCTCTACGCCTGCCATCCGTTTTTCCTGCAGGGCGTATGCACCATGACCAACGGCGAAAACACGGCCTTTGTGCCCATCCGGGAATACCTGCTCTCGCGCGGGTTCCCCGGCTACATGGGCTATCAGTCCGATTCCGAAGTCTTCGCCCATATCATGCATTATACGATCAACCGGCTGCAGCTTGGCATCGAATACTACAAGCACGTCATCACGCCGCTGTCCGATAGCGAAATGGAAGGGCACGCCGACCGGGCGCTGTTGGCCCGCATCAAGCAGACCTGCCGCAAGCTCATCATCGACGGTCCCAACTGCGTCATCGGCTGCCTGCCCGACAAGACCATGTTCATGGTCCAGGACCGCAAGAAGCTGCGGCCCGGCGTGGTCGGCGGCAAGCCCGGCATCTTTGCCTTCTCTTCGGAAATCTGCGGCCTCGACGCGGCCATCCCCGACCGCGACCAGTACGCCGATTTTCAACCCATGCACCTGGATACAGCCATCGTGCGCCCCGAATGCCAAGAGGTCACCATATGCAATCAGCTGCAGTCATTACCCCGTCCACACTAAGCGTCAACGACCTGCCCTGGCAGATTGAGTGGGACAAGAACACCTGCACCCTGTGCGGGCGCTGCACGGCGGTGTGTCCGGTAAACGCCATCGAACTTGGCGTCCATCGCAAGCGGACCGTCGAGGCCACCCCGGCTTTGGCCAAAAAGCCCACCAATTCCTATGCCATTTACCATGGCATCCGCCAGCGCACCGATCCGGCCTACCGCTGCATCGGCTGCGCCATGTGCAACATGGTCTGCCCCAATAACTCCATTGCTCCCAGACTCCGTCCGGAAGCAACGACGCTCAAGTTCCACAACAACCGGGGCGGCGCGGCCCGCACCCGGGGCGGGCGGCGAAACGACGGCGGCAGCCTGCTCGACCAGATCAAATTCATCCGCATCTCCATGCTCACCGACCCGGCCCTGGACGCCGGCCGCCACGAGTTCGAGCTGCGTACGCTTCTCGGCCGCATCCAGCCCCCCGAGGAAGGCCTCGCCGCCCTGGCGGACAATGCCTGGGTGCCGGCGGTGCGCGAAATCTATCCGCTGATGATCGGCTCCATGTCCTTTGGCGCGCTCTCCCCCAACATGTGGGAAGGCCTCGTCATGGGCGTGACCTATCTCAACGAGGAGATGGGCATGCCGGTGCGCATGTGCACCGGCGAAGGCGGCTGTCCGCCGCGCCTGCTCCGCTCGCGCTTTCTCAAGTACATGATCCTGCAAGTCGCCTCGGGCTACTTCGGCTGGGATGAAATCATCAAAGCCCTGCCCGACATGAAGGAAGACCCCTGCGCCATCGAGATCAAGTACGGCCAGGGAGCCAAGCCCGGCGACGGCGGCCTGCTCATGTGGTACAAGGTCAACAAGCTCATCGCCGCCATCCGCGGCGTGCCCCAGGGCGTGTCCCTGCCAAGCCCGCCGACCCACCAGACCCAGTATTCCATTGAGGAATCCGTGGCCAAGATGATCCAGTCCATGTCCATGGCCTGGGGATTTCGCGTCCCGGTCTACCCCAAGATCTCCGGCACCACGACCGCGACGGCAGTGCTCAACAACCTCGTGCGCAACCCCTACGCCGCGGGCCTGGCCATCGACGGCGAGGACGGCGGCACCGGCGCGGCCTACAACGTCTCCATGAACCACATGGGCCACCCCATCGCCACCAACCTGCGCGACTGCTACGAAAACTTGGTCATCTCCGGCAAGCAGAACGAGATTCCGCTCATGGCCGGCGGCGGCATCGGCAAAAACGGCAATCTGGCCGCCAACGCCGCCGCCCTGATCATGCTCGGCGCCAGCGCCGTGCAGTCCGGCAAGTACATCATGCAGTCCGCGGCCGGGTGCGTGGGTTCCGAGCACGACCGCTGCAACGTCTGCAACATCGGCGTGTGCCCCAAGGGCATCACCTCCCAGGACCCGCGCGTGTACCGCCGGCTCGATCCCGAAAAGGTGGCCGAGCGTCTGGTTGACGTCTTCCTGTCCTTCGACACCGAACTGCGCAAGATCGTCGCCCCGCTGGGTCGCTCCACCTCGCTCCCCATCGGCATGTCCGACGGTCTGGGCATCAGCGACTACCACGTGGCCGAGCGGCTCAAGATCAAATACGTGGTCTAACCCGGGCGTCATACCCCTACGCACCAAGGCAGCAAGACATGGCACACCAGACCGTCACCATACACGGCATTGTTAACGGCCACCGGGTCGAATCGCGTCTTCTGGAAGAGCACATCCAGCAGGCCGTGACCCAGGGCGCGCGCGATCTCACTGTCGAAGCCTCCGGCCAGCACGGCATTGGCGGGCGTTTGTGGGTTTCGCGCAGCGAACCCGTCACCCTGCGCATCACCGGCTCGCCGGGCCAGCGCACCGGGTCCATGGGCTTCCCCGGCACCAAGATCCTCATTGAAGGCTCGGTCTCCGACGACATCGGCTGGCTCAACGCCGGGGCCGAGATCGTGGTGCGCGGCAACGCCGGCAACGGGGCCTGCAACGCCATGGCCCAGGGCAAGGTCATGATCGCCGGCAACATCGGTTCGCGCGGCATGACCATGACCAAGCAGAACCCGAAATACGACGCCCCGGAGCTGTTCGTTCTCGGCAGCGTGGGCGACTATTTCGCCGAGTTCATGGCCGGCGGCACGGCTGTTGTCTGCGGCCACAATCCGCAAAACCCGGACAACGTGCTCGGCTATCGCCCCTGCGTCGGCATGGTCGGCGGACGCATCTTCTTCCGCGGGCCGTACAAGGGCTTCTCCCTGGCCGACGCCAAGCTCGTGCCCGTTGACGACGCCGCCTATGCCTGGCTGACTGAAAATCTGAGCAAGTTCCTGGCCGCCATCGGCCAGCCGGAACTGTTTGATTCCCTGGCCGGGCGCGACGACTGGCAGCTTATTCTGGCCCGCAGCCCGTACGAAAAGACCGGCAAAGTGCGCCGGGCCATCAGCGATTTCCGGGCCAACGTCTGGGATGCCGAACTCGGTCGCGGCGGCCTGATCGGCGATCTCGACGATTCCGACCGGACCCCTGTCGGCCTGATCGTCAGCGGCGAACTGCGCCGCTTCGTGCCGGTCTGGGAAAACAAGAAATATCTGTCCCCCTGTCAGGCCAGCTGCCCCACCGGCATCCCGGTGCAGGAGCGCTGGCAGCTCGTGCGCGACGGCCTTATGGACGAGGCCATGGATCTGGCCCTGGCCTACACGCCCTTCCCGGCCACCATCTGCGGCTATCTGTGCCCCAACCTGTGCATGCAGGGCTGCACCCGCAATGTCGGCAACCTGAAGCCCCTTGATACGGCCCTGCTCGGCAAGGCCAACGCCAAGGCCGGCAAGATGCCCAAGCTCCCGGAACTGTCCGGCAAGCGCGTGGCCGTCATCGGCGGCGGTCCGGCCGGCATGTCCGTGGCCTGGCAGCTGCGGTTGGCCGGCCACGAGGCCATCATCTACGATCCGTCGGAAAAGCTTGGCGGCAAGATCACGGCCGCCATTCCGTCCAGCCGCATCCCCTCCGAGGTGCTGGAGGCCGAAATCGCCCGAGCCCGGGAGATTTTGCCGCACATCCAGCTGCAAAAGACGATTTCCGCCGACGAGTTCGCCCAGATCGTCACCGACTTCGACTACGTGGTGCTGGCCATCGGAGCCAACAAGCCCCGCATCCTGCCGGTCCCCGGCAAGGAGCTGGCCACCCCGGCCCTGACCTTCTTAAAGGCCGCCAAAAAGGGCACGGCCAAGGTCGGCAAGCGCGTGGTCATCATCGGGGCCGGCAACGTCGGCTGCGACGTGGCCACCGAGGCCGCCCGCTTCGGAGCCGAATCCATTACGCTCATCGACATCCAAAAGCCCGCCGCCTTTGGCAAGGAACGCCACGACGCCGAAGCCGTTGGCGCGGTCTTCAAGTATCCCTGCTTCACCAAGGAGATCACGGCCGAAGGGGTCATGCTCCAGTCCGGGGAACTCGTCCCGGCCGACACCGTGATCCTGTCCGTTGGCGACGTGCCGGACATCGAGTTCCTCGGCGACACCATTGCCACCGAGCGCGGCCATGTGAAGGTCAGCCCCATCTACCAGACCACCAATCCCAAGGTGTTCGCCATCGGCGACATCGTCAAACCCGGCCTGCTCACCCAGGCCATCGGCATGGGCCGCGACGCTGCCCGGGCCATTGACGAAATCCTCACCGGCAAACGGCCGTGCGAGGACACCCGCCAGATGATCGACTACAAGCGGGCCAAGCTCGAATACTTTGACCCGCGCGTCATGGAGTTTAACGACCTGACCAGCTGCGCCAGCCAGTGCTCGTCCTGCGGGGCGTGTCGCGACTGCGGCCTGTGCGAAACGATCTGCCCGGTTGGGGCGATTTCGCGGCAGCAGAAGGAAGGCAAGGAATTCGCCATGGTGTCGGACCCGGACAAGTGCATCGGCTGCGGCTTCTGCGGCAACGCCTGCCCCTGCGGCGTCTGGAGCATCGTGGCGAACACGCCGTTGGTGTAGTTGGGAATAAAAGAGAATCAGGGGCGCTGCCCCTGAGACCCCGCCGGGGGGATCATCCCCCCGGACCCCTGGAATGGAAAAAATTGAGCGGGCCGTCTCGGAAGAGGCGGCCCGCTTTTTACAGACAGCCAACGCGTCTGTGGCCAACCTGCCAACGGCTCTATCGGCGCGCTTATGCCATGGTTTGGCCCACCGGTCTTGCAAATGAAGTCAATCCTGCAACGCTTCCCGGGGCATTTTACCATCCATGAGCAGCAAGAGCCGGCCGACTTGATGGCTGGCGGGGTGGAGAAAGGCGGCTGATGCTGCTGGCTCATGGAGCGCCCCCGCGATGTGCCATGCCTGACAACCTCGGGCGATCATTGCTGTATGCGATGAAGGCGTCATGTTTGAATACTTAAGAATTTACTGATACATGCGGACAGAAACCCCTCCGTGTCCCGTTGTTCAACTGTTGAGCAAGAGCAGATCGAGCTGGGGCTGGGGCGGCCCTGGCGGCGTGACCGGGGCGAGGCGCGTTGCCTCGACTACGGCCAAAAGTTGGGCCAGCTCCTGCCGCTTGGCTGCGTATTGCGCATAGTTGGGGCTGCCGCTGTTGGCCACGTTGTCCAGTTCATCCGGATCGACCGCGTTTCCCGTTCCATCCCGCAGGCAGTACATTTCGTACGTTTCGGCCGCGACTCCGGCAGGGTCATAGTAGCGGGCGTATTTCCATTCTCCGTCGGCGTCCTTGTGGATGATGCAACGGATGTGACACGGCTCGGTAATGAAGGGAGGCGCGGAGATCTGCCCGGCGTATTCGTCGTCGAACGTGAAGAGGATGGTGTCCTGGACCTGGGACGCGGCGCCCGTAAGGACAGGCGTCAAGTCCTTGCCCGGCAGGTACGACCACTTCCATTTGGGAATGCCGCACAGGCTGGACAGGGTGGGAACCATGTCTATCAGTGTGGCGTAGGCCGTGGTTTGCCGGGCGGCCGGAAACAGAAGCGGATTGGAAAAAATCAACGGGATGTTGACGCATTCCTCGTAGACATTGAACATCTTTTGGCGCAGGCCGCCATGGGCCAGGCCCAGTTCACCGTGGTCGGTGGTGCGCACCACGACCGTGGATTCGGTCAGGCCCTGATTCGCGAGGGTTTGCAGGATCGTATTGAACTGAGCATCAATGACCGTTTGCAGGTATCCGTAAAAATTAACGTAGTTGAGCTGTTCTTGAGGCAAGACGAGGGTGCCCAGCCCGCTGGCGTAGAGTTTCAGCGCCTGCTTCTGGACAACGGGTTTGAGCGAGAGGTCGTCTGCATCGTGCGAGTCCGGCACACCGATGCCCATATCGAGGTTGGCCGTATTCTTGTAGCAGTTGTCCGTGCAGCTTTCCTGGTCCCACAGTCCGGGATAGGCCAGGATGTCGTGGGGATTGCCCAGGGAAACGACCAGGCAAAAAGGTTTGGCCTGGGTTTTTCCCGGGGTCATGGTCTGGAGATAGGTCACGGCCTGCTCCACGATGGGCGCGTCCATGTCTGGGCACCCGCCCGCCAGCGTGTTCACGTCGAGGGCTTCGGCCACATCCGTGGGAACCCACCCCTGGAAACCGAATTGCGCCAAATCGTCGCTCGTGGGCGTGCCGCCGTCGGCCCCTTTGGACAGATGCCATTTTCCCCGCAACTGCACGTCGTAGCCGGCCTCGACGAGCAGGTGGGCTAGGTTGCGCAGATCCGGGGAAAGGGTGGTCTCGACGCCGCCTTCGGCCAGGGTCATGGTCACGCCATGCTGGGCGGGATAGAGCCCGGTAAACAGGCTGCCCCGGCTGGGCGAGCACATGGAGGCGCTGCAAAAGGCCCGGGAGAAATCCAGGCCGTTGGCCAGAAGGCGCGCTCGCGCCTTGTTGAGGTTGGCCTCGGCCCAGCCGTCGGGCCAGTTCCGGGGATAGCGCTCCTGGTCGCTGATCAGGATGAGCAGGTTGGGTCTGGCCGGGAGCGCGGCGGCCTTTGCCTGGGCCGGGCCACCGGCCATGGCGGGCAGTCCGGGCAGGGCCGAGGCCACGACGCCCAGTGTCAGGACTTGGGCCGAGCCCTTGAGAAACTCGCGTCGGGTGACGGTTGGCATGGCATGGTCTGTCATGGTGCGTTTCTCCTTGCAGCGGATTCGTCCGTCACGCGTCGAAAGGCTGGTTGTCGCCGGATGACGTCGGCCATGGCAGCCAGTTCCGGGCCGGCATGGCGAAAAAAGCCCTTGAAGCCCTGGCACAGGTACGGCGCGGTCAAGGCTCCCGGGGGGGCTACCTGCAGGCGATCCTTGGGGCAGCCGCCGCCGCAGGCGAAAAGATCGGGGCATTGCCGGCAGAGGGCAGGAAGCGTCGCGGCCTTGACCGCGCCGAAGGCCGCCAGGACCGGACTGGCCAGCAGTTCGGACAGGGATTGCCGGGCCAGGCTGCCCAGATAATTGGTTTCGTCCACGAAATGATCGCAGGCATACAGGCTGCCGTCGTGCTCGAGCACCAGGGCTCGGCCGCAGTCCCGGGCCATGGCGCAAATTGCCCCGGACTGGCCCAGATGGGCGGCCAGGGCGGCGTCGAAATGGCCGACGTATACCCGGCCGACATCCTCACGTCGCCAGACATCCCACACCCGCGACAGGAAAGAACCGAACGCAGCCGGGGTGACGCTGGCCGAGCACAGGCTCCCTGCGCCGTCGGCGACGATGGGAATGAACTGGATGAACGTGGCCCCGGCCGCGTCGCGCAAAAAACGGTAGACGTCCTCGGGATGCTCCTGGTTGGCGGCGTGGACCGCGCACAGGATGTTGTAGGCGACGCCGTGCTCCCGCAAGCGCGTCAGACCGGCCATGACCTCTGCATGGGTCGGCTGGCCGGCGCGACGGCGGTAGGCGTCGTGACATGCAGCGGGTCCGTCGAGACTCACGCCGACCAGGAATGCGTTTTGGGCAAAAAACCGCGCAAAATCACGATCGATCAAGGTGGCATTGGTCTGTACGGCCTGGCAGGCCCGCTTGCCTGCCGGCGTGTGGCGACGCGCCAGGCGCACGACCTGTTCAAAGAAGGGAAGGCCGGCCAGAAGCGGCTCGCCACCCTGCCAGGCAAAGGGAACATCCGGCCCGGGATGGAGTTCGAGATAGCTTTTTATGAAGCGTTCAACCACACGCCGGCCCATGCGCGGGTGTGGGTCTTTGAAAAGCCGTCGTTTGGTTCGATAAAAGCAGTAGGAGCAGGTCAGGTTACAATCCGGTCCGGCCGGCTTGACCATGACGGTGAACCCTTGACGGGTAAACGTGCCGGCGGCGTCTTTCTCCGGGGGATGGTTTCCCATCAAGAGCGTCCTTCGCGCCCGCTAGCTGGTGGAGCAGGCAACTCGCTGGGACGTATCCCGATCCAAGGGAGATTGTCCAGGCTCCTCTATCCGGTCAATTCGAGCCAGCGACGCCTGCATCGCACAGATATAGTATGTAAAGCCGAAGACAATGGCGGCAACATGTCGGTTTTCAGGTCACATGCCTGCTGTTGATTGCAGAGAGGAACTTTCAAAACCAATACGTCTTTCTGTATACCGTTACGGCAACAGGAAGTAGCCTGTCTTGTCGGTGCGCGGCCAGACGCAGGCAGGACGTTTCTTCGCCCAAAGCAGTCACGACGCTGGCTATACACTCGACATCATTACATTTTAAGCCGAGTACGGCAGTCTGCCATCTTGAAATGCATTGACCCAGCGCAACGCAACGATTCGAGACCGCTGCGTCATTCTTGCAAGGAGCTGTTTGTCACGTTTATCGGGGCTGCGAGGCGGGAGTCGTGTCCGATTTTGCTCCAGGCCCAGTATGTTTCCATCTCGTTAGCCGCATGTGCCAGCCAAAGGGGCCACATCCGCCGAGGAAGCGACCGTGAGATCCTGCCCCACGAAGGGTGTCCGTCCGTTAAGCGACGATCCCGGAGCCGTGTTTCCCTGTTTGCAGCGTATCCAACTGAAATCATAAAGGGGCCACCCGGATCAGGGGTAACCCCAGCATATCCAATAAACTGAGGAGAATCGTGCCATGGTGACTACTTCTGGCGTTTCGCCACCCCAATGGCGACAACGCTGTCCGATGCCTTCACATGCCGGTAGACGATTTCAAGGGTATCCTTGTTCGCAATCTTGCAATCAAAAAAACCATCGGTATCGGAGGCGTACATATATTTTCCGTCAGGAGTGATCATGGCGATAAACTTCTCTGATCCACGGGCAGACGTGTACGTCCCCGTCACAAAGCGATCTTCCTGACTGGAAATGTCAATTTGCCCTTTCAAAACCCTCTGCCCAACAGTCCAATGGGTTTCTTTCCCTTCCTTTTCAGCATTGAGCATCATACCGCCTGACGACTCGACATTCCATTTCCCGATCAGCGAAGGAACTTTCCCGCCAGCCAAAGCCAATGATGCAGTCAGGATCAATGAAAAACAGAACGCAATAGCAACTTTGAGCTTCATACCTTGTTCTCCTGGTAGATAAATTGTTCATGCTGCCATAGCGACAATCCCGCCTCAACTCTACAGGTCAGCCTTTTTCTAACCTTGAAATAATCCCACAAAAAACACTCAAGGGCAAGAAGCAGATCGGCAGGGAATCCCCAGCAGACACCCTGCGATGCCAGGAACGTCAGAAAAGGGACGGAGCCGGCCCAGGAAGATCAACCGACCCGGTACTATCCCGTCCCCCATGGCTTCCTCGCCGAGTTCCTGCGGCAAACACTGTATCAGGGTCAGCCTTCGGCGCCGGCGACGAGGACCGGGGCAGTGATCGACTCCCTGCTTCCGATTTTTTACTGAGGCTGTACCCAAAATGTCCAAAAATCCAAAACGGGGGAGATCGCTTGAAAATTCCACAAGCGCCCATGGTTTCTTTTTTTGCAACTATTCGTAAAATTGAAGAAAAATTCTGACAAGAGCGAAAGAGACGGAGAGGTGGGGGCGACCTCTTGAAAAAAAACAAGCCCCCTTTTCCGGGTGCTCAAGCCGGCTCGCTTCTGCGAACCCTTGTGACGCTCATACAGGGGAACCAACAAAACCAGGTGGCGTAGTGTTGGCGGGTCCAAAAGAAAAAGGGGTTAGGCTTATCACCGAACCCCGTGCATGCTTTCTGGTGGAGCTGGAGGGAATCGACCCCGCGATCTCTTGAATGCCATGCCAACAGAAAAGCATAACATATTTAAAATATTGTATTTTTTTGCATAAAATCCGGGGAGGCACAGCGCCTTTGTCGGCTCCAGCCAACAGCCACCAGTAGGTCTGAGGCGCATCAGCCAACAGACCGCCAACGGACAGCCAACACGTCTATGGCGCGCCTGCCAACATTTTTTGGGCGCGACAGGCCGGTCCGCGTTCCAGAGCGGCAGGATCGCGGCCAGTCTGCGGCCTCATAAAGAGCCTTGTCCGTCCGTTTCACCATGGTTTCTGCCGTATCCCCGGGCCGATAGCGGCAACCACGACGCTGTACGTCCTGGCTAACCACCGAAAACGAATGCCCCGCGACGGGCCTGTACAGGGGGCGTTTCGACATCGTGAACCTCTCCTTCTCAAAGGATTCGCTGTCCACGAGATCGGGTCAACTCCAGAACCTGGCCGGGCCGCCAACCGGTCATGGATTCCCGTCGCCCTCCTGGATGTTCTCGTAAAGGACGCCGTCCCGGTTGATCGTCGTTGTTGGCACATACCGCGCCCGAAGCTCCACAGGCAGGCCCTTGGGATGGGCGGGCAGCTTCTTTTCAATGGCCGCGATGCGCTCCGGCGTCGGCGGCTGCGGCCCCCGAACAACGGCGGAAATGACGTTTTCCTGCTTCCAACGTGGGCCAAAACGGATGTCCGCCAGATAACAACCGTCCGCGGTGGCGCATTCCTGCTCCAGCACGCTGCGGACGTTGGCTTCGTAGATTTTCTTGGAGAGCACTTCGTGCATGCTGTTGGTAAGGACCACGGCCAGGATGGCCAGGATGGCGATGCTGACCAAGTTGAACTTCAGGAACTGCAAAAAGGACAGGCCCTTGGTTTCGGTCACTTTACGAAAGCCGGTGACAAAAAGCACCACGGACGAGGCGAACTGGATGGCGACGATGTTGGTGAAAGTCAGCAAGAACGCGCCAAACGCCAATTGGTGTTGGCCGCGCGCCAGGAGGATGCTCGCGGCGCAAAGGGGCGGCACCAGCGCCGTGGCGATGGCCACGCCGACAAAGGCGACGCTGAGCCGGGGCGAAACCGAGGCATACGCGCCGGCCGCCCCACCGGCCAGGGCGATCATGAGGTCCGCGAAATTCGGATGGGTCCGTCCGAGTATTTCCGCCGTAATAGGCACATCGATATGAATTGAGCCAATAGTGTATGCCGTGGCAATGACGCCGGCAGCGCCTACGAGGAGCGTGCCTATACCTCGAAACAACGCCTTCATGTCGCTGTCGACGAGGGCCAACGAGACGCCCGTGATCGGCCCGAGCAACATGGCAATGATCATGGCTCCGATAATGACGGCCGGACTGTTGGCGAAAAGGCCATAACTGGCGATCGTCGCGGCCAACATGTTCATCACCATGAACGCGACGCAGAGCTTGGCGTTTTCCTGCATGGTCTCGCGGACAGTTTGCTTATGTATTGCCTCGACTCTTGCTGTATCCATGCCCGCCCCTTTCTTTCCTAACGCTATAAGCTTCAAAGCAGTACCTACTCACAACGCCATATACGCACCAACGGCCTTCTCGGCAACTGCTCAGGGAGACGGTTGCACAATTCTTTTAGGTCTTTGAATTTGGTTTTTTTGGACTTTTCCGAGGGTTGAAGCAGCAGTATTCCGAGTTTTACGGCAGGACCTGGGCTTCTTGGCTCTTCGACGTTTACCGTGGAATTGGATTCTTACTGGTTTACGTTTTCTGACGAAACAACAACTAATTATCTGTCATTAATTGATAAAAGGTTTCGTAAGCATTTCGCAGCTGAAAAATTAATTTTTTGTTAATTTGCAGTAAATAAGCGAGGTTTTTTGCCCATGATGCCTGCAGATCCATCGCTAACGGTGCCTTACTCGGCCAGTTCTTGCGGCACTTTCCCGGGCAGGGGCAGCCAAAACCTCTGTCGCTCGCCTGCCAACAGCCCTATGGCTATCCTGTCGGCCACTATCTGACAGAACATATGCATAAACAATCGGAATAGCTTCGATTTCGCGAGGCCGCCAGCATGGAGCCACTGCCGCGCAAAGTCGCATCGAATAGCCGGGACCAAGCGACGAAATAGATGTTGACTTTTTAGAACGACCGGTCTAATTGCTCAGCCATGAAACGCATTCACAGCAAAGAGACCCTCCTCCAGGTTGGACTCGATCTCGTATGGAGCAGAGGGTTCAATGGCACCGGCGTTGAGGCGATTCTGAAGGAAGCAAAGATTCCAAAGGGTTCATTTTACAACTTTTTCTCAAGCAAAGAAGAATTTTCTCTGGCGGTTATCGACAAATTTGTTGCGAGCAGGAGTGCAGTGCTCTCCCCTATTCTTAACGATGCGTCTTTACCAGCGCTTGAGCGTGTCAAAAAAAGTTTCGAAACCATCATTGCCACATTTGAAGAAAGTGGATGCTACAAGGGCTGCCTCCTTGGCAACTTAGGCCAGGAGATGTCCGATCAATACGAAAGTGTCCGGCAACGCCTTGAACTATCACTACAACTTTGGGAGAAACGCGTCTCTGATGTGCTTATTCAGGCACAGAACGACAGCTCAATCCCCGCATATATAGACGTTGCAATGCTCGCCGAAAACATGATTGCATCATTTCAAGGAGCAGTGCTTCGCTCAAAAATCAAAAAGTCACCAGAACCGTTACGGCATTTTATCCATTTATATTTCAATGTATTCCTGGCTCAGAGATAAAAACCGCAACTCTTTTTTTAACAAGCATTACGTAGACCGGTCTATTGGAAGTGCTGCCTCATCCTGAATATCTGTTTGTGGACACCAACCGGGGAGGGGCGATCGTTGTTTGAATGCAGTGTCGCTAACCCGACGCGCGGTCCGGACGAGACCTCTGGCGACCTTTTCTCCGCCATCCCCGTCTGGTTCGCGGCCGTCGTCGCCATGGCAAAGCGGCCCGGCAAAGTTCCGCCGGGCGCAAACCACTCATGCCAGGAGTGAATCATGGTTCGTAATGCGAATCGTATCAGCCCTCTCCAGACAAATCCCCGACCGTCGGCCCGAAGCAGCTCAGAGCCACGGATCTGCCGGTGCGTCTTGAGCGAACCATAGCGTGCAACAAAACAGTGTAACGATCCCCAGAAGGAGAATAGCATGGCTAATATCACCGTCGATAGGACACGCTGTAAGCGGGATGGATTTTGTGTTGCAACCTGCCCTTTCGCGGTCCTGACCACCGACGCCGAAGGATATCCAATCACCAGTCCGGAAAGCGAAAAAAACTGTATCAACTGTGGGCACTGCGTGGCTGTCTGCCCAACCGCCGCCTTGGAGCATGCCAAACTCCCGCCAAATGATTTTCTCGCGGTGCAACCGGGACAGGCGACGCCGGAAGCCCTCGACGCCCTGATCCGCAACCGGCGCTCCATACGCAAATTCAAGAGGACACCGTTGCCCCAGGAAACCTTGGACGAAATCTTTCAGGTCGCGCGGTACGCGCCAACGACGAAGAACATGAACCATATCGCCTGGCATGTGACGCGCACCTACGAAGCCACCAGGCATTTGGCCGGGTTGACCGCCGCCTGGATAAGCCAAGTGGGGTATCTGCCGACCGCCATGGATGCCTTCAACGCCGGTGGCGACCTCGTTTTGCATGGCGCGCCGCACGTCGCCTATTGCGTCTCGCCCATGGAAGACCTGATGCCTTGGACGGACGGAGCCATCGCCGCGACGATGCTTGACCTCATCGCCACGGCCCGGGGCATAGGCACCTGCTGGGCGGGTATTTTCATAAAAGCTGCCGGCGCGCACGCCCCCTTGCAGCAGGCTTTGCACCTGCCCGAAGGGACCGGAGTCGTTGGCGCCCTGATGCTTGGACTTCCGGCCGAGCGCTTTCACCAGACGCCGCCCCACATCGGGCAGGCCGACGTCACCTGGATCGATTGATCGAAACCGGCCGGGCCTGGACCAATCTGCCGGCTCAGGCCCGGTCCCCTTTCCAATCCGAACACGCACCGTACGCCGCATACCAAGGAAACCCGGATGAACGAAATCAAGGCCGCAACCGATTCATGGGTGCTCATCACAGGCGCATCAAGCGGTTTCGGCGAGGAATTCGCCCGTCAATATGCCGCGCAAGGCCATTCCCTGGTCCTTGTAGCCCGCCGGCTGGACAGGCTTGAAACTCTCGCTTCCGCACTCCGACAGCAGTACCACATCGCCGTCGTTGTTGTGCAGGTCGATCTTTCCACCGTCAACGCCGTCCTCGACTTGCAGCAAAAGCTCGCCGGCCAGGGAATTGGCATCGATATCCTGATAAACAACGCTGGTCATGGACTGCAAGGCCCGTTTCTGGATGTCACCCTGGATGCGGCCCTGGCCATGGTGCAGCTTGATATCGCGAGTCTGACTGCCGTCACCCATGTCTTTGCCCAAGACATGCGGAGACGGGGACGAGGGAAGATCCTGCTCGTCTCCAGTCTGCTGGCCTACCTGGGCATGGAGAACTTCGCGGTCTATTCGGCTGCCAAGGCCTACGTCTTGCGCTTGGGCGAAGCCCTGCATCGCGAACTCAAACCGCATGGAATCACCGTGACGACGCTTTGCCCCGGCATGTCGGACACCGGATTCGCCGCAGCGGCCAAACAGAAGATCACGCCCGGCTTGAAGCTCCTGATGATGCAGCCGGCGCCCGTCGTGCGCGCCGGTATCCGCGCGCTCGAATCCGGACGCAAAAGCGTCGTGCCGGGCTGGGCCAACAAGGCTATCGTTTGCTTTGTATGGGCAACGCCACGCTGGCTGCATCAGGCTGTTTTTTCTCGCATGATGAACGCATGAATCTGGTCGCCCTGAGGCTTTTCCGTTTCTGTACCAGAAGACTGAAAGCCGCATGCCATCGAGTCGATCCGTTTGAAGACATAACAGTAGGGACATGATCAACCATGCTTATCCACGCAAATAACTTCCACCCAAGACACCCGATGTTCTTTGGCCATGCATTGCTTCTTGCAACAGCCTTATGCCTTCTTCTCTCCGGGTGTCAGGAAGCAAAATCGAGCCCACCGATCCATCCCGTCGTAAAGACCATGCGGATCAGCCTGGATATGGGCGCGGCTAACCGCTCCTATCCTGGCGTCATTGTGGCCCGCCACGAGACCCAGGAATCTTTCCGGGTGGGCGGGCGCATCGAAAAACGCTCGGTGGATGTTGGGGACCATGTTCGTGAAGGTCAGATTCTGGCGACTCTCGACGAGAAAGACCTCCGGCTCTCGATGGAAAGCGCTCAAGCTGAACGCAATGCGGCAGTATCCAACAAGGACCAGGCGATCACCGAGGAACGACGCTATGCCACCCTGTTGTCCAAAAACGTGGTGAGCCAGTCCGAATACGATCTCAAGCATTTGTCAGCCGAGGAAGCCCGGGCGCGTCTGGAGAAAGCGGACCGCTCGCTCAAACTGGCGACAAGTCAACTCGGGTATGCCCGGTTGGTCTCCAGCAACGACGGCGTGGTCACGAAGGTGAGCGCCGAGGCCGGGCAGGTGGTATCCCAGGGACAAAGCGTCGTCACCGTGGCCCGCAAGGGCGCGTTGGAAGTGCTGGTGGATATACCTGAAAGAAATATCCAGGACATCAAGGAGAAACCAGCGGAAACGTCGCTTTGGTCGAACAGTGACGTCCGTTACCGGGCGACACTGCGGGAAATATCTCCGTCCGCCGATCCTGCCACCAGAACCTATGCCGTGCGGTATGCCCTGCCGGACGCGGACTCCTCCGTGCGGCTCGGCATGACGGCGACGCTCCATCTCTCCGAACCAGCCAGCCTCCAGACCGCCCGCATTCCGGCCAGCGCCATGTTCAACCAGGGGAAAGGCCCAGGCATCTGGAGCGTGGACCCCCAAAGCGGAGAGCTCAAATTCCGGTCGGTCACGGTGGACCGCTACTCGGAACGTGACGCCTTTGTGCACGGCCAACTTGCCAACGGCGATATCATTGTCACTTCCGGCGTCCAGAAACTCGACGAGGGCATGCGTGTTCGGCTTGCCGATGCGCCGCAGGGAGACGTCCGGTGAAAGGCTTCAACCTGTCCGAGTGGGCCGTCACCCACCGCCCGCTCACCTTGTTTCTCATTCTTCTCGTCTCCCTGTCGGGCATATCGTCCTATCTGCAACTCGGCAGGGCCGAGGATCCCGATTTCACCGTAAAAATCATGATCATCAGCGCGCTGTGGCCCGGAGCCACGGCCGATGAGATGCAGCGTCTGGTGGCTGATCCCATCGAGAAAAAACTCCAGGAGGTTCCTTACTTCGACAAGGTGAAAACCTACTCCCGGCCGGGAAGCGTGGTCATGCAGCTCAACCTCGTGGATTCCATGCCACCGTCCCAAGTGAAGGAGTGCTTTTATCAAGTCCGCAAACGCGTGGGTGATATCAAGCTCAACCTTCCTGCCGGGGTTCTCGGTCCGTTTTTCAATGACGAGTTTGGCGATGTGGACTCGCTGCTCTATGTCCTCACCGGCCAGGACCTTACGCAGCGTGAACTGAAGGATGAGGCCGAACGCATTCGGCAGACGCTGCTTCACGTGCCAGCCGTGACTAAAGTGCGGTTTTACGGCGAACAGGCCGAGTGCATCTTCGTGGAACTCAACCATGCCAAGCTGGCGACGCTGGGAATTACGGCCCAGACGGTCTTTAACTCGATCGCCAAGCAAAATATCGTGACGCCGTCCGGCGACATGGAGACGGCTGCCGACACGATCTACCTGCGCGTGGACGGCGCCCTCAAGGGGACCGAAGCGTTGGCGGAAGTGCCTGTCCAAAGCAACGGCAAGGTATTTCGGCTGGGGGACATCGCCGCACTGCGACGCGGACCGCAGGATCCGCCGACCTTTACCGTCCGCAATGAAGGCAAACCTGGCATCGCCTTGGGCGTGGTCATGGCCAAGGGAGCCAACATCCAGGAGTTCGGGCAGAATTTGGACGCGGCCATGACGCGTATCAAGGAAAATCTGCCGTTGGGCTTTGAGATCAGTCGGGTGGCCGATCAACCGAAAGTGGTTGAAGAATCCGTGAAGGAATTCGTCCAGTCCTTTGTGGAGGCCTTGGTTATCGTGCTGGCCGTGAGCTTCCTGTCGCTGGGCTGGCGTACGGGCGTCGTTGTGGCCCTGGCCGTGCCGCTTGTGCTGGCCATGGTCATGGTGATCATGAACGCGCTGGGCATGAGCCTGGAACGGATATCCCTTGGCGCGCTTATCATTGCCCTGGGACTCCTGGTGGACGATGCCATCATTTCCGTGGAGATGATGGTGGTGAAAATGGAGCAAGGATTCGATCGGATCAAGGCCGCGACGTTTGCCTGGAATGCCACGGCCTTTCCCATGCTGACCGGTACGTTGGTGACGGCAGCGGGTTTTCTGCCCGTTGGCTTGGCCAAATCCGTCTCAGGCGAATATGCGGGCGGCATCTTCTGGGTCGTGATGATCGCCCTGGTGGCCTCCTGGTTCGTGGCCGTGATTTTCACCCCGTACCTTGGCTACAAACTGCTGCCGGATTTTCATAAGGCAGGTCACCACGACGCCCATGCCATTTATGAAAAACCGGTCTATCGCCGGCTTCGTCGCCTGGTCACGTGGTGTGTGGAGCACCGCAAGACAGTCGTCGGCGCAACTCTTTTGCTCTTCGGTCTGGCGATCTTCGGTTCGGCGTTCGTGTCGCGACAGTTCTTTCCATCTTCTTCCCGGCCGGAACTGCTGGTCGAAGTCCGCTTGCCGGAAGGGTCAGCCTTTAAAACCACGGCCCAGGCCGTGGAAACGATGGAAGCATTTCTCCGGACCGATTCCGAGATCAAAACCTTCACGAGCTACATCGGCTCTGGCGCGCCGCGCTGGTTTCTGGCCATGGCCCCGGAATTGCCGAAGACGAGCTACGGCATCGTTGTCCTCAATACGGCCGACGCCGCAGCCCGTGATCGGGTGAAAGCCCGCATTGACGCCTTCGTTGCCCAAGGCGGCCTTCCTCAAGCCAGGGTGCGTTTGACGACGTTGGCGCTTGGGCCGCCAGTCGGATTCCCGGTCCAATTCCGGATTATCGGCCCCGACGCGCTCAAGGTGCGGGAAATAGCCTACCAAGTCCGCGCAGTCATGCGCGAGAACAAGAAGACCTACGACGTCAATCTGGATTGGAACGAACAGGCCAGGGCGATCCGGCTGGTGGTGGACCAGGATCGGACCAGGGTTCTTGGCCTGACCCCCCAGGATATCGCCGAAGCGCTGCAGATGCTGCTGTCCGGCGTAACCATCACCCAGGTCCGCGACGGCATCGAGCTGGTCAATGTTGTGGCCCGGGCCGTCCCCGAAGAACGGTTGCGCCCGGAGCTCCTGGCCGATCTGACGATCAGCGCCCGCAACGGACAGCCCATCCAGCTCTCCCAGGTAGCCAAGATCCAGTACGTCTATGAGGAACCTATCTTATGGCGGCAAAGCCGTGACCTGACCATCACGGCCCGGGCGGAAGTCATTGCGGGAGTGCAGGCTCCGGATGTCACCATGGAAATTCTTCCCAAGCTCAAACCCATCGAACAAACATTGCCGCCCGACTACCGGATCGAAATTGGCGGAGCCCAGGAGGAAAGCAGCAAGGCCAATCATTCCATTGTCGTCCTCCTCCCGCTTATGACCGGCATCATGCTTTTGTTGTTGATGTTCCAGTTGCAAAGCTTCCCGAGCCTCTTCCTGGTTCTGGCCACAGCTCCTTTGGGCTTGATCGGCGCGGTTGGCGCATTGTTGGTCTTTCACCAACCCTTCGGTTTCGTCGCCTTGCTCGGCGTCCTCGCGCTTGCCGGCATGATCATGCGCAACAGCGTCATCCTCGTGGACCAGATCTCGCTCGACAGGCAGGAGGGACACCCGGCTTGGGAAGCCGTCATTGACGCCACCATTCGGCGGGCCCGCCCCGTGGTGCTGACTGCCCTTGCGGCCATCCTGGCCATGATCCCCCTGACGCGCAACGTTTTCTGGGGGCCTATGGCCGTTGCCATCATGGGCGGACTGTTTGTGGCAACAGTGCTGACGTTGCTGTTTACCCCAGCCCTCTATGCGATGATTTTTCGCATCCGTCGCCCAGGAAAGGATTAGATTTTCGCCGGGAACTTCCGTCCTGATCGTATGGGAGCGGATTGCCGCAGCGGACGGCTCCACGATTTTTCCCTTTCATTCCGCCTAAGGAGACACGCTATGTCCAAAACCCCGATTGAAATCGCTGAAACCTTCTACGGGCTCTGGAGCGACGATCGCATGGAAGACGCCCTGACCATGCTCACCGAGGATGTGCTCTACGACAATATCCCATTTCCGACCATCATCGGGCGTGATGGTGTCCGCAAATTCCACGTCGATTTCGGGTTTGGCAACGATTTCAGAGCCGAATTCAAGATCGTCAATATTGCCGCCGCAGGGAATATCGTGCTCAGCGAACGAGTCGATATCTTCTATCACAGCAGCGGCGGCACCATCACGCTGCCGGTCATGGGGACGCTCACCATCGAGAACGGCATGATCACCGTCTGGCGCGACTATTTCGATCCGACCGATTTCGAAAAGCAGCTCAGCCAAATCAAGCGCTAGGAGGATTGCATGGCGAACCAGAACGATCATCCGGCAGTAAAACGCTATCAAGAGCGAAAGGCATCAAACACGGTTCAGGCTCCCATTCCAAGATTGAGCGCCGTTGATCTGCGCGAGATGTGCCTGGCCTGCGGCGCGGACGATGTTGGCATTGTTGAAATCGACCGGCCATCGTTAGCCGGGGAGAAGGAGGACATTCTCGCGCTGTTCCCATGGACAAAATCCCTCGTCAGTTTTGTGGGGCGGATCAACCGGGAGAACTTGCGAAGTCCTGCCCGCTCCATAGCAAGTCTCGAACTGCAGAAGACAGAGGAGCGGCTGAACCACGCTGCCCAGGCATTGGCATCGGCCCTTGAGCGGAAAGGCATCCGGGCCGTGACGCCGGCAGTCGGGTTTCCGATGGAAACGGACCAATGGCTGGGAAAGATGCACGTGGTGTCGCACAAGCCCGTGGCCGTTGCGGCCGGGCTCGGGATGATGGGCCTGCACCGGAATGTCATTCACCCGGTCTTTGGGAGTTTTGTTCTGCTGAGTACCGTGCTTATCGATGCCGAGGTGGACGAGTACAGCAGTCCCCTGGATTACAACCCTTGTCTTGATTGCAAGCTCTGCGCGGCTGCTTGTCCCACGGGAGCCATAGGTCGGGACGGGGTGTTCAACGCCATAAACTGCCTGACGCATACCTATCGGGAACTGATAGGCGGGTTCACGGACTGGGTTGAAAATATCGCGGACAGTAAAAGCGCCGTCGATTACAGGGGAAAAGTAAGCGATGCCGAAACTGTTTCGCGCTGGCAGAGCCTCGCCTGTGGGCCGTGCTACAAGTCGGTTTATTGTATGGCCGTCTGCCCTGCGGGCGATGAGGTGATCCCGCAGTATCTTGTAGACAAGAAGAAATTCATCGAGGATGTGGTGAAGCCGCTCCAACAAAAGACGGAGACGGTCTACGTCCTCCCTGGCTCCGACGCTGAAAGCCATGTTCTGCGGACATTCCCGCACAAGAAGGTACAGCGGGTGGGCAACGGCATCAGGGTGCCGTCCGTGGCCGCCTTTCTCGAATCCATGCCGCGCGCCTTCCAACGGCACAGCTCGGCAGGGCTTGCCGCAACCTACCATTTTTCGTTCAGTGGAATAGAGCAGATCGAAGCGACAGTGATCATCAAGGACAAAACGATCAGCGTGCAACGAGGCCACGCCGGCGTCCCGGACGTACGGGTGAACGCTGATGCGAAAATATGGTTGCGGGTGCTGCACAAGGAAACGTCAATAATAAAGGAAATCATCTTCAGAAAAATCCGCGTCAAAGGGCCGATGAAGTTGTTCAAGGCTTTTGGCCGGTGCTTTGCCTAGGGCGTGCCACAAACAGATCGTTGTCCCATACTTGAAATTGACGCGGCACTCCGGGCCGTCAGATGTGCACTGGCGGCACCTTGAAAATCCTCCGTCGCGGCGGCAGCCAACAGGGAATTTCTCGTTAACACCCCGCATAAAAACGAAAGGCCACAGATGAAAACTCAAACAATGAAAGCACTCACTTTCAAACGCTATGGCAAGTCGCCCGACATTGGGTTCGCCAACATTCCCCAGCCTGCGCTGAAGGCCAACGAATTGCTGGTGCAAGTCCACGCTGCCGGCGTGAACCCGATCGACAACATGATACCGACGGGGAAGTTCAAGCCAGTTCTCCATTTCCAGCTTCCCGCCACGCTGGGAAGCGATCTGGCCGGTGTGGTCACAACAATCGGCAGTCGCGTGACGCGCTTCAAGCCAGGCGATGCCGTCTTCGCCAACCTCTTCGACCTGGGTACGGGTGTGATCGCGGAATTCGCGGTAGTGCCCGAGAGCGTTGCCGCGCTGAAGCCGAAAAATCTGGACTTCGTGCAAGCCGCATCAATCCCGATGGTCGGACTCACCTCGTGGCAAGCGCTGAAGGAACGTGCCAATCTCAAGGCCGGTCAGAAGGTGTTCATCCCGGCAGGGTCCGGCGGCATTGGCACGTTTGCGATCCAGTTGGCAAAGCACCTCGGCGCCGTCGTGGGAACGACCACCAGCACGGGCAACGTCGAACTGGTACGTCGCCTTGGCGCGGACGAGATTGTCGACTACAAGAAGCAAGCATTCGAGAAAACGCTGCGTGGCTACGACGTCGTGCTGGGCACCGTCAGGGGCGACGCGATTGAAAAATCCATCGATATCCTTAAGCCTGGAGGCCGAATCGTCTCTCTCGTCGGGCCGCTGGACGCAGCATTCGCTCGTGCTCGACGACAAAACTTCTTTCTGACGTTCGTCTTCGGCATGATGAGCCGCAAGATCATGCGTCTTGCGAGAAAGAAAGAAGTCACCTACCAATTTCTCTTCGTGCGTCCCGAGGGCGATCAACTTGCCGAAATCGGCAAGCTCCTCGCAGCGGAGCGCATCCAGCCCGTGATTGATACGGTGTTTCCGTTCGAGCAGGCAAATGATGCGCTTTCGTACCTCGCCCAGGGACATTCCAAGGGAAAAATTGTCATCAAGATCTGTTGAAGATTTTTGATTCTCGAATCTTTCGTCAGTAAAGAAATTCTGCGCCATGCAGATATTTCCACCACTCAACGATTTATTACAGCTTTCCCCCGGACGGACCCATTCCTGGGCGAGCGTCAAGAGGTCGAGGGTGGGCGAAGGATCGCTTGAATAGAGCATCAACCGTCCGAAAACGCGTCTTTTTTAAGCATCTGATAGGACTAACGACTCGTCATGAGCGCTCCTGAATGCCCTGCCAACAGAAAACATAACGTATTTAAAATATTATATTTTTTATATTAAATCCGGGAAGCCACGGAGTCTTTGTTGGCTCCAGCCAACAGTCCCCAGTAGGTCTGTGGCGCATCAGCCAACATACCGCCAACGGAAAGCCAACACGTCTGTGGCGCGCCTGTCAAAGGACATGTTGGCGAGACCGGTCCAAACAGTCAAAACCGGTTTGTCGCTGCCAATCACCCTCGTGACGCCGTCGTGAGGACTCCGGTGTTGGTTTCTCGTGCCGGAAGGGTTATCTGTACCGACAAGCCCGGTCGGCCGGCAACATCTCGCGAGGTGCGCCATGTCTCAGGACACCCAGGCTCTTCGAGCACAATTATTTGACCACATCATTGAGGCCCAGCGGGACCAGGCTGTGGAGCTACTGACCATCCAAGGCATCGCCAGAGGCTTCAGCCATGCCGTGCGTGAAATATTGGAACCCGTGCTTTTGGAGATAGGCGAGCGCTGGGCCAAGGATCGGTTGTCCCTGGCACAAGGATATGTGGCCGGTAAAGTGGCTGAGGATATTTTGGTCAAGATGGCGCAGTCATCGCCACCTCCGGAAAAATCTCCAAAGGGTCCAGTCGTTATCGGCAACATCGAGGATGATTATCATGCCTTGGGCAGAAAGATGGTGGCGGTTTTCCTCGCCGCGGCCGGCTGGAAGGTCGTGGACCTGGGCAATGATGTGCTCCCGGCGCAGTTTGTGGACAAGGCGGAGGAGGTAAGCGCCCGCGTCATCGGCGTTTCGGCCATGATGCTGACGACGGCGGAAAATATTCGCTTCGTGCGCCAGGAACTCGACAGGCGGGGCTTAACAGGACGAGTGCAGCTCGCCGTTGGCGGCGCGGTCATCAACCTCAGGCCCGAGCTGGCGTCAGCCCTGGGGGGCGACGGCACGTGCCAAAACGCCATCCAAGCCCCGGGCCTTTTCGATACGCTGTGGGCAAGATCGCTGGCGTTCGAGGGGTGTCATGAACTCCCTTGAGCGTGTTTTTTCGACGGTGAAGGGGGACCCCGTAGACCGCCGCGCCTTCTCCCTGGTCCTCAGTTTGTATGGAGCGAAGCTCACGAATTGCCCCTTATCGGAATATTACGCATCGCCAGAAAAATACCTGGCCGGGCAGCGCGCCGTGGTGGAACTCGCGGACCCGGATATTCTTTTTACGCCTTTTGCCCTCCCCCTTGAGGCCAGGGCGTTCGGCTGCACCCTGAAACAGTTCGACACCGCGCCGCCAAACGTCATCCGCCCCGCCTGCAAGGGGCTGTCTGATCTGGCAGCCCTGCATGCTCCGAGCGTGACCGATGACCCCGGCCTGCGCTACCTCGTCGAAGCAACACGGCTCCTGGCGCACGAGTTCGGGGGCGACAAACCGATAGCCGCCTTACTGACCGCGCCCATGGATCTGCCCGCCCTGCTCGTCTCCATTGGCGAATGGATCGAAGCCCTCCTTTTCGACGCCGACAAAAGGGACGAATTGTTCCGTCTGGCCAGCGACCACTTCGTCGCGCTGGCCACGTCCTTTTTTGAGGCAGGGGCCAGCTTCGTGGTCATCCCGGTCATGTTCGCCAATCCGCAACTCCTCACTCCGAAGCTGGTGGGCGAATACGTGATTCCAGCCCTTGCCAGGGCCTTTTCGCGCGTCCCCGGCCCCATTGTGTTCCACCACGGCGGCAATCCCTTGGTTTCGCACCTGGGGCTGGTCCGGGACCTGCCAAACGTGGTGGGATTCGCCCTGGACCACCGCGACAGCTTTGCCCAAGCCCGGGCCGCCGTCGGGGAAGGCCCGGTGCTTCTCGGCAACCTGAGCGGCCCCCATCTTCCAGGCCTCTCGCCAGCGGAAGCCTACGTGCGGACGCGGAAGATCATGTCGGCCTTGGCCTGCGACCCGCGTTCCATTTTTTGCACCAGCAGCGCCGACATCCCATGGAGCACGCCGCCTGAGACGATCAAAGCCGTTGTCGCGGCCGTTCTGGACGCAGGCCAGGAGTGACCATGAGCGGGTCTGCCCAGAAGACGCTGCTCGTCAGCTGTAGCATTTTTCGCCAGGAAATCCTGCAGCTTGGCCGGATCGTAACGGACCGGTGCAGCCTGAAATTCCTGGACTCCATGCTGCACATGCATCCCCACAGGCTCGATACAATGCTTCACCGCGTAACCCGGACCGCAGCGCGCCCCCTCTTGCTGGTTTACGGAGACTGCTGTCCGCACATGGGTGATTTGGCGAAGCTGCCCCAAGTCAGGAAGGTGCCCGGACTCAACTGCTGCGACATCATTCTCGGCCATGACGCCTACCGCCGGCTGCGGCGTGAAAGCGCATTCTTCTTCATGCCGGAGTGGACAGGGCGGTGGGAGGAGGTCTTCCGGCGGGAGCTTGGCCTGGAAAGTCAGGATCTGGCCCGGGAATTCATGCATGAGATGCACAAACGCCTTGTCTATCTCGATACAGGCCTCACCGAGACGCCCTACGAGACTTTGGCGGACATAGAGGCCTTTTTCGACATGCCTGTTACGGTCATGCATCCCGGACTTGACCAGCTCAAGGCTGCCATTCTCAACGGCTTGGAAAGGTTGGACCATTATGCCTGACAACATTTCCGACCAGAGCGCCTTCGCGTTGCTTTTTACGGACTTGGTGACAAACATCATGGCTCTCGCCGATTCACCTGGCCGTTGCTGTGAATACATTGCCAGCCAAATTCGGGAGATTCTCGCGATTCGCACCGTGGTCATCGTGGAATACTCCCATTTTATCGGGAAGCCTGAACACAAGGTACGTACCATTTGCCCAGAGCGTCGCCAGGATATTGCCCTCAAAACGGAGATACAAGACCTTATCAAGCTCAGCCAGACAATAGAAACCGTCGTCTACCTTACTCTAGAAGAATTGCCCGACAAAAGTGGCCTTGGCATTGCAAAAGGTCTCGGCGTGGGCGACGCTGTTGTGGTTCCTCTGCGGCACGGCGGAACGCACATCGGAGTCATATTTCTGCTCGGGGTTATGGATAATAACGGGATAGGCTCGATTATCAGCACATTGGATCGCTTGTCGCCTATTTTAGCATTGATTTTACGCAACGCCTACTTATACAAAAATCTAGAGCAAGAAGTTGCCCGCCGCACCGAGGCGCTAAGGGCCAATGAGGAACGTTATCGCGCCCTTTTCTCTTCCATAAGCGATCCGGTTCTCGTGGCCGACCGAAAGACCGGCATCCTCGTAGAGTGCAACGAAGCGGCTGAAAGGTTCTTTGGCCGCAACCGTGGCCAACTTCTTGGTCTGCCGCAATGGACTTTGCATCCAATGACGACGCCCACGAGAGAAGGCTTCACCGAAAACTTCAAACAAGCCGTGGCCTCACAAAACAAACAATCAGACGTAGAACTATTAACTGCGGCCGGCGAAGTCAGAATGGCAGAAGTATTTAGTAATAGCTTCGATTTCCAGGGTCAGGAGTTGATCCTCGGCGTTTTTCGGGATGTCACGGAGCGCAAGCAAACCGAGGAAGCGCTACGGACGGCTCGGGACCATGCGGAAAGAGCTTCTCGCGCCAAATCGGAATTCCTTGCCAATATGAGCCACGAAATACGTACGCCGCTCAATGGCATCATAGGCATGCTCCAACTCATGCAAACCACTTCCCTGGATGACACGCAGCAGGAATACCTCGCTGGCGCGGTCAAATCGTCTAAACGTCTCACACACTTGTTGTCCGATATACTGGATCTTTCCAGGATTGAGGCAGGACAACTGACTCTATTGGAAGAAGAGTTTGACATTTCGAGCCAACTAGAAGCTACCAGCGATCTTTTCGCTTTGGAGGTGAAAGAGAAAGGCCTAACACTGGATTTTCGCATCGACGCCGGCATGCCGCTCCGACTTATCGGAGACAAGTCCCGGCTGCAGCAAATACTCTTTAATCTGGTTGGCAACGCGATCAAGTTTACCGACACCGGCAAGGTGGGCGTTCACGTCATGCCACTGGGTTCTCACACACGACGATTCCGTGCGCTTTTTGTCGTGCAGGATACCGGAATTGGCATCACAGAGGATCTGCAACGAATCATCTTCGAACCATTTACCCAGGCGGAAGGATCCTACACCCGGCGATTTCAAGGGGCCGGACTTGGCCTCTCGATCGTTCGCAAACTGGTCCGCATGATGGACGGCGAACTTGCCCTCGAGAGCACCATCGGCGTAGGAACGACGATCTATTGTTCGCTCCCCTTCAAACTCCCGGACCTGCCGCGCGACCAGGCAACGCCAGCAAAGCCGGTTTTCGCAATGCGACAAGCCCACTCCCTGCGCATACTTTTTGCCGAAGACGAGGTCGTAAGCCTGATGGCCGGCAAACGCATGCTTGAAAAAGCAGGCCATGCGGTGACAACAGCTATGGATGGCCAGGAAGTGCTTGCCCGCGTGGCGGAACAGGACTTCGACCTGATCCTTATGGACGTGCAAATGCCTGTCGTAGATGGTGTGGCAGCCACCAGGGCCATTCGCGAGGGAAGGGCCGGGCCTGAGAAAACAGGCACTCCCATCATTGCCATGACCGCCTATGCGATGGCCGGCGATAAGGAAAAATTCCTATTGGCCGGAATGAACGGCTATGTTTCCAAGCCTGTGGACATGACCGAATTGCATACCACCATTGATCAGGTGATGTTGGAAAAGGGGCTGACCACAGATTGATGGCAATTCGATAGCTGCCTCTTGTGGCAAGATTTTCTCAGGGGACGCACCCAAACCCAATAGTCCATGAGGGGGAGAGTTCCCTGTGGGAGTTAAGCCGGTACGGTCAGTACAATCTTCCCGAAACCGCCGCCGGCCTCCATGAATCGGTGGGCCCCGGCTGCGTCGGCAAGCGGGAATGTTCTTCCCACCACCGGATGCAGCCTGCCATCGACAAACATCGGGAGTGCGCCCATGGCGAAGCGATGAATCATCGCTCGTTTCTCCTCGGCGTTGCGGGACTTCATGACCGTTCCAATCAGATGGAGGTGGTTGTGGAGAACGAGCCCAAGCGGGATGGTCGCGTCGTCCTCGCCGCTCATAAGGCCAACCTGAATGAGACGACCACCGGGCGTCAGGCTGGCGAGGTTCCGGGCCAGGTAATCTCCGCCGACGAAGTCGATGACCACATCGACGCCCTTCCCATGTGTTGCGTCGAGGACGCCTGTCTTGAAGTCTTCGCTGCGATAGTCGAACACTTGATCGGCTCCGAGAGCTCCCACGTCCGAACGGCGCGATCCCGAGGCGGTGGCGAAGACCCTGCTCCCGAGGGCATGGGCAATTTCAACTGCGGCGGAGCCGACACCCCCGGCCGCCGCATGGACAAGAACCGTGCTTCCCTGCGTTACGGCTCCGAGGTGCGCCACCGCCTCCCAGGCGGTGACGAAGGATTCCATCACCGCACCCGCTGCGACATCGTCAAGGCGCTCCGGAACATGGACCGCCATTCCATGGTCCACCCGAGCGAATTCGGCATAGGCGCCACCCCCGACGATGGCCATCACCCTCTCTCCCGGGCAAAAACCTGTGACCTCTTTTCCCACGGCGACGATCTCGCCAGCGAGTTCCAGGCCAAGCAGGTCGCTCTCGCCGTAGCTTTGCGTACCGTAGTAGCCTTCGCGCTGGAGCAAGTCGGCGCGATTCACGCCGGCGGCCTTCACTTTTACCAAAAGATCGCCAGGGCGCATCTCGGGCTTCGGGACTTCGGCAAGACGGAGGACCTCCGCCTTGCCGAACCGGTCGAACACAATCGCTTTCATTGGACGCCTCCCTTGCCGGCCAAGGCCTTGCGCCCTATGCTCGCTGCATACAGAGGAGTTTCGCGACGGTTGTGGTCGCCGCCTGCCGCTTGGCGAGCCTCGGCCGCCTGATCGAAGGTCTGGCCATGTTCGGCCAGGAAGCTCATGAAGGCGTCGGTCGGGTGGGATGTGACGCGGTTGGTGTAGCGGGTGCGCCCGCCATCGATGCCTTCGGCGATCAGTTCCCAGACCACGTTGACCTGGGTTCGTCCGGCGGCAGTGAAGACGTCAGAGATGGAGTTCATGCGGCAGTAGGCGGGTGTCGCTTCATCGGCGACATAATGCTGGACAACGAGGCCCGTGCCGATCATTTCGACATTGATGGACATGCGGCGGCCGTCGTCGGTGGTTGTCACGCCCGCTGCAATATGATCCGGTGAACAGCAGCGCTGGTACTCAGCCTCGGGCAAGTTGAACAGCCAGTCGGCGATGTCGATCTTTTCGATCGGGACGTCAATTTCCGCGGTGAACGCGGACTGGGACAAGATGAGATCGTCGAGTATCTTCATGGTGAATCCTCCTTTTCATTGGCGCTCGGGCTGCCTTTCGAACATGCCCGAACCGTGATGATGAGGATATAAGTTTTGCCACGACCGGAGAGAAGGCGCAGTCTCCTGCAAACAGCTTTGCCGGGAACGCAAAGATGAAGGCACCTCATTTCGCCGACTATCTGGCTGTGTTCGTCGACGTGGTCAGGGCTGGGAGCTTTTCCGCCGCGGCGAGGGATCGGGCGGTGACGCCCTCAGCCATTGTCCGGCAAATCAACACGCTCGAACAGGAACTCGGCGTTCCTCTCCTCATCCGGTCCACTCGCTCCCTCACCATGACGGATGCAGGGCAAAGTTTATTCGAACGGGCGAAGCGGCTTCTCGACGACCTCGCCGACGCCCATGCCGAGGTCTCCGCTTTCCATGGTTTGGTCGCCGGTACGCTGCGCGTCGCCTGCTTCCCGACGTTCGGCAAGCGCTATGTCCTGCCGGTTCTCGCGAAACTGCAGGCGGAGTATCCATCGCTTAAGGTTGAACTCGACCTGAATGAGAAGCTGGGCGACCCGGTGCTTGAAAGGCTCGACGTGGTTATCCGCATGGGGGAGTTGCCAGACAGTACGTTGATCGCCGCCAAGCTGGCCCCTCTGAACCGGGTGCTGGCGGCAAGTCCAGCCTATCTCGGGCGAAAAGGCGTGCCGAGCGACGTCGCGGAACTTGCAGGTCACCGGCTGCTGGACAAGTTGCACCGCGCTGATCTTTTGGGCTGGAGTGACGTGCTCGGTCGTCCGGCGGCTGAGGTTTCAAACGATCCGGTAGCCTTTCGATCCGATGACTTCGAGGCGCTGCGCGGGGCTGCCATTGCCGGCATGGGCGTGACATTCCTGCCCACCTGGGTCGTTGGCCCCGATATCAAGGCCGGCGTGCTTACCCGGATTCCGCTTGCCGGCGAGCCATGGAACGCACGCCCATCGGGCATCTATCTACTCCGTTCGGTGCCCCTGCCGAGCGCCAAGGTCCGCGCCTTCGTCGAGGCGCTCCGTGCCTTCATCAATGCTCCGCCGATTTGGGAGCCGTAGTTGGAGAGAGCGAGAGGGGAGAATTTTCTCCAGTGGCGCTGTTCAGTTCAGGGCAAAAGGAAAAGGCTCTGTTGGCGGCAAGTCTTTGTCAGGAAGCCCATCTCTATGTCTGGGACGAGCCTCTCAACTATATCGACCTGCCTTCCCGTCTACAGATCGAGAACCTGATCCTGAAAAGCTGTCCCAGCAGCTAGTGTTGGCGCTGGTGTTTTTTTCAAAAGAAAAAGGGGTCACCGATTTCTCGGTAACCCCTTGGCATGCTTCGTGGTGGAGCTGGAGGGAATCGAACCCACGACCTTTTGAATGCTCCGCTAAAATGTTCCATTTATTTGCCAGGTTGTGGCGACATGGTTCTCAAATTTACCGCCGGCATCCAAACCACCACCTTGTATAATTGAGCTTAAAGAAGCATTAATTCCATAGTCCTCATTATACTGGAGAGAAAGTGAAAAGTTTTTCATTCCGAAATTAATCCTTCCTTTCGCAATATTTTGCCACGTCGACTCGTAAGAAAACCAAACCATATTTTGTGGCAGCAATGGAGTCTCTCTTCCTTCAAACTCTGCAGAGTAAAGAATAGAGGATTGACTCTTCCCATGTCCCCCTGCTTCACCTCCAGCTGATTTTCCTTGCAAACCAACTGACAGTTTTCCAGAAAACTCCCTTCCCCAACCTGCTATATGTTCAACTTCTATTTTCTTTGCACCCAAACACATCAACAGATCTACCGCTTCTGCAAATTTATGCTCAAATATTAAACGATGAAAATCAGCTATTGGGATATATTTTTTTGCCACAGCAGGATGTCCTGCATAAACTAAATTATTCCTTGGATGCCCAGGTGGCAAGATAAAATCGACATATCGGCTCCTTGGAAGGGTTAAAATATTTGCGCCCCTCCCCCGCAGTTCTTTGATTGCATCTACAAGAATTTTTGCGACAAATGCCGAATCAGTCATCTTAAGTGTATACTGCCAAGCATCCTTCCACGTGAAAGTATCCTTATTCGGGAACTTATTATCATCAACAAAAACTACAAGCTGCCTTTCAGCGTACGGATGATTAAAAAAAGTTTCGTCGCCCATGGAAAGTACTCCATTCGGTCTCATTCAGCTGCAGTTGACGATAGTAATTTAACAATTGTGAACAGGCTACTGGTTAACCCTTGAACACATCCGCCACACCCTAGTGTTGGCGCTTGTGGCGGCCCCGTAAAAGAAAAAGGGGTCACCGATTTCTCGGTAACCCCTTGGCATTCTTCTTGGTGGAGCTGGAGGGAATCGAACCCACGACCTCTTGAATGCCATTCAAGCGCTCTCCCAACTGAGCTACAGCCCCGCAGCGAGGTCCGTTTCTACGCTTGGCCCGGGAAAAGTCAATCGGAAATTTCGGCCCGGGCACTTTTTTTTGCCGCCCTTTCCTTCCAGCCCCGTTTCCCGTACATATCAACCCTGTGATCGCGCGCCCTGCGCCACCCTGCAAGGAGTGCCCAAAAACGTGCTCGCCCTGGCCAAACGTCTGCTGCTCAAAACCCTCTGGGTCGCCATTGTCTTCTTCGGCATCACCTGCGTGAGCTTTGCCGTCATTCATCTCGCGCCCGGCTCGCCAACCGACATGCAGACCACGCTCAACCCCCAGGCCACGGCCGAAACCCGCGCCCGTCTCGAAACCCTCTACGGCCTCAACCGGCCGCTGCATGTCCAATACGTCGACTGGCTTGGCAAACTCGTGCGCTTTGATTTCGGCAATTCCCTCTCCGGCGACCACCGCCCGGTCTGGGACAAGATCAAGGAACGCCTGCCGCTGACCTTTTCCATGAACATCGTCTCGCTGTTGCTCACCCTGGCCATCGCCATCCCCATCGGCGTGGCCTCGGCCAAACGCCAGGGCGGGCTTTTCGACCGCGCCGCCACCATCTTCGTCTTTATTGGCTTTGCCATGCCCGGCTTCTGGCTGGCCTTGCTCCTCATGCTGCTTTTCGGCGTCTCGCTTGGCTGGCTGCCCATCTCGGGCCTGACCTCCATGGATTTCGCCCGGCTCGACGGGCTCGGCAAGGCCGTGGATCTGGCCCGGCACCTGACCCTGCCCATTTTCATCTACACCTTCGGGTCGCTGGCCGGCATGTCCCGGTTCATGCGCTCGGCCATGCTCGAAGTGCTGCGCCAGGACTATATCTTAACGGCCCGCTCCAAGGGGCTGTCCGAGTTCGCGGTCATTTACAAACACGCGCTGCGAAACGCCCTGCTCCCGGTCATCACCATCCTGGGCCTGTCCGTGCCGGGGTTGATCGGCGGTTCGGTCATCATCGAGTCCATTTTCGCCCTGCCGGGCCTGGGCCAGCTTTTCTACCAGTCGGTCATGTCCCGCGATTATCCGCTGATTATGGGCAATCTGGTCCTTGGCGCGGTGCTCACCCTGGCCGGCAACCTGCTGGCCGACGCCGGCTATGCCCTGGCCGATCCGCGCATCCGGCTCGGAGGGCGAAACGATGCTTAATCCGGCCCGGTTTCTGCGCCGGTTCCTGCCGGGGGGCGGCCTGCTTGCCGCCGGGCTGTTCATCGTCGGTTCGGTGTCTGTGGCCGCGCTGCTGGCCCCCTATTTCGCGCCCTTTGATCCGTTGGCCCTGGACGTCAACGCCATCCTGACCCCGCCTGGCGGGGCGCACCTGCTTGGCACCGACGCCCTGGGCCGCGACGTGTTTTCCCGGCTCCTCTACGGCGGCCGGGTGTCGTTGTGGGTGGGCTTTGTGGCGGTGGGCATTTCCGTGGCCATCGGCCTGTTTCTGGGCCTTTGCGCCGGCTATTTCGGCGGGTTGGTCGACGAGGGCATCATGCGCGGCGTGGACGTCATGCTGTGCTTCCCCTCGTTTTTCCTGATCCTGGCCGTCATTGCCTTTCTCACCCCGTCGCTGACCAACATCATGGCCGTCATTGGCCTGACCTCCTGGATGGGCGTGGCCCGACTGGTGCGGGCCGAGACGCTGGCTCTTCGTTCGCGCGATTTCGTCCTGGCCGCCCGGGTCTCGGGCATGGGCGCGCCCGGGATTCTCTTGTACCACATCCTGCCCAATGCGGCCGCGCCGGTGCTGGTTTCGGCCACCCTTGGCGTGGCCGGGGCCATCCTGACCGAATCCTCGCTGAGCTTTCTCGGCCTTGGCGTCCAGCCGCCGACCCCAAGCTGGGGCAACATGCTCATGGAAGGCAAGGAAGTGCTGGAAGTGGCCCCGTGGCTGTCGATTTTCCCCGGGCTGGCCATTTTGTGCACTGTGCTCGGCTACAATCTCATCGGCGAAAGCCTGCGCGACATCCTGGACCCCAGGCTGCGGCAATAGGCGAGACGACCATGATCGAAATACTGCGCATCAAGAATCTGGCCCTCATTGACGACCTGGAGCTGGAATTCGGCCCGGGCCTCAATGTGCTCTCCGGCGAGACCGGCGCGGGCAAAAGTTTCATTATTTCGGCGGTCAATTTCCTGACCGGCGAAAAGATGCACACCGATCTGGTGCGCGTTGGCTGCGACAAGGCCGTGGTCGAGGCGCTGTTTGTGCTGGACGGCGAAGAGCTGATCCTTCGCCGGGAGCTGGCCGCCGATACCGGGCGCAGCCGCGTGTACGTGGGCGACGCGCTCGCCTCCCGCGACACCCTGGCGGCGCTTCGGCCAAAGCTCCTCCTGCATGTCTCCCAGCACGGCCAGGGACGCCTGTTGCAGCCCGCTTTCCAGGCCGCCCTGCTGGACGATTTTCTGCCCGACCCGGCCCTGCTGGCCGAAAAAAACCGCCTGGCCCGGGGACTGGCCGACATTGCCGCCGCCATCCGCGACCTCGACGCCAAGGCCGCCGCCCTGGAAGAAAAACGCCAGTTCCTGGAATTCCAGCACGCCGAGATCGCCAAGGTGAACCCCATGCCCGGCGAAGAGGACGACCTCATTTCCCGCCGGGCCGCCTTGAATGAGTCGCGCAAGGCAGCCGAGGCCCTGGACCGGTCGCTGGAGTGCATCGAACGCCAGCCACGGCTGCTCGACACCCTGGCCGATCTCCACCGGGAACTGCTCCATGCCGGCGCGATTTATCCCGATTTCCTGGCCGATGCCGAGGCCGTGGCCGGCTTTCGCCACCAGCTTAAGGATGTCAGCCTGCGCCTTCGCCGCAAGCCGTCCCGGGCCGACGACGATGACGCCGAGGCCATTGAAAAGCGCCTGTTCGAGTTGGCCACCCTGCGCCGCAAACTGAAACGGACCCTGGCCGAGATTGTGGACCTGGGCCGCGACATCAAGGAAAACCTCGATTTTCTCGACGACTGTGGCCTCAAACGCAAGGCCCTGGCCCGGGATGAAGCCGCCGGCGTCGCCGCCCTGGCCGCAGTGCTGGCCAAACTCGGAGCCGCCCGGCGAACCGCTGCCGGCACGCTGGCCGCCGCCCTGGAAGACATCCTGCGCGGCCTGGGGTTTTCCGAGGACGTGCGGGTCATTTTCGACTTTGCCGAGACGACCGCCTACACGCCCATCGCCTGCGATTTGCCGGCGCTCACCGAGGAAAAAGCCCGCATCCTGTGGCGGCCCAATCCCGGCCAGCCGCCCCAGCCCCTGGACAAGATCGCCTCGGGCGGCGAACTCTCCCGGTTTCTGTTGGCCCTCATGTCGCTTTCGGCCGAGCCCGGCGGCCCGACCCTGATTTTCGATGAGATCGACGCCGGCATCGGCGGCCTGACCCTGGCCAGCGTGGGCAGCTACGTCAAAAAACTGTCCGGCACGTCCCAGATCCTCCTGATCAGCCACTGGCCCCAGCTGGCCAGTCTGGCCGACCGCCACTTCCAGGTGCAAAAGACCGTGGAAGACGGCCAGACCAACACCCGCTGCCTGCGCCTGACCGGCGACGATATTGCCGCCGAGCTTTCCCGCATGGCCGGCGGCGGCGAAGCCGGAGCGGAAATGGCCCGGCGGCTGTTGGGGAACGGAGAGTCGCGCCCATGATCGAGGTCCGGGGCCTGTCCCACCGCTTCGGCGCCCGCCCGGTGCTCGCCGATCTGTCCTTTTCCCTGGAAAAAGGCGGCTTCGCCTTTTTGACCGGCCCATCCGGCTCCGGCAAGACCACCTTGCTGCGCATCCTCCACGGCAGCCTGCCCTTGCAGGCCGGGCAGGCCGTGGTGGCCGGCCATGATCTGGCGACCCTTCGCCCGTCCCGGCTCTACCAGTTGCGCCGCGACGTGTCGGTCGTCTTTCAGGACTTCAAGATCCTGCCCGACCGGACCGTGGTGGACAACGTGGCCCTGCCGCTGATCGTTCGCGGCACGCCCAAGGCGCGCATCGAGCACCGGGTGCGCCAGGCCCTGACCGCCCTGCGCCTGACGGAGCTGGCCAACCGTCCCTGCGCCGAGCTGGCCGGCGGCGAACAGCAGCGCGTCGCCATTGCCCGGGCCGTGGTGGCCGGGCCGCGGCTCATGCTGGCCGATGAGCCGACCGGCAACCTGGATTGGGAACTGTCGCTTCGCCTGCTCGATATTTTGCGGCAATTTAGCGCCCATGGCACGGCCATCCTCATGGCCACCCACAACCATGCCCTGGTGGCCGCTGCGCCGGACGCCCTGGTGGTCACTCTCGGCGGCGGGGAACAGGCCCCGGGCGGATTCGACGCGGGCCAGGCCGTCAGCCCGGACGCTGTCCCGGAGGCCGGCCGATGAGCCTGGGTCTGCTCGTCTCCGGCCTGGCCGAGATCCTGCGTCGGCCCCTGGCCTCGGCCGCCACCATCGGCGGCGTGGCTGCCACGGTCTTTGTCTGCGGCGTGATCGCGCTGGCCGTGGTGGGCCTCGACGGAGCCTTTGCCCGGGGCCAGGGGGTCATCCGGTTCCAGGTCTACTGGCAAAAAGGGGCCGACGCGGCCCTGGTCGCCCGGCAGATGGACTGGATGCGCGCCCTGCCCGGCGTCATCGAGGCCAAGAGCTTTACGCCCGAGGCCGCCCTGGCCGTCATGCGCGGCAGCCTCGGCAGCACGGCCGAACCGGCCCTGCCCGGGGCGGACAATCCCCTGCCCTACACCATGCTCCTGGGGTTTGCCCTGCCGGCCGAGGACGAAACCTTTGCCCGGGAAAGCTACCTGCGGCTGGCCGGCGTCGATGGCGTGGCCGAGGTGCGTTACAATCCGGCCGCCGTGGATGCGGCCCGTTCGCTCGGGCTGCTCGGCTCCCGGGCCGTTTTGCCGCTTGGGGCGGTGCTGGCCCTGCTCGTCGGGCTGGTGGTCGGCAACACCGTGCGCCTAAGCCTGCTGCGCCGGCGCGAGGAACTCGATATCATGCGGCTGGTCGGGGCCACGGAATGGACCATCCGCCTGCCGCTGGTCTCTGGCGCGGCCGCAACCGGCCTTATCGGTTCGGGGCTGGCCGTGGCCGCCCTGGCCGGCATCTGGTCGTCCCTGGCCAGGGAACTTGGAGCCGCGCCGCTTTGGATCGACCTGTCCGCGCCGCCGCTCTGGCTCTGGCTGGCGCTCATCGCCGGCCCGACCGCCATCGCCGCCCTGGCCGGACTGGCCGCCTCCCTGGACTCGCGCCCATGAAGGCCTCGCGCGGCATCATCCTGGCCGCCCACGGCTCCCGCCATCCCGGAGCCATGGAAGCCCTGGCCGATTTTCGACAGGCCGTGGCCGCGCGCTATCCTGACGCGGCCGTGGCCATCGCCCGCACCGTCGGGCGCAAGCACGGCAATGCCGCCGCCTACGGCGGGGCGAAACAGGCGGCGGATGTCCTTGGGGCCATGCTGGCGGCCGGCGTCACCCGGGTGGCGGTGCAGTCGCTGCATGTGGTGCCGGGCGAGGAATATCACGAGCTGCTGGCCGGGCTTGGCCGCTGGCTCGAAGCCGGCGGCGGCAAAGCCGCCCTGTCGGTCGGCGCGCCGCTGCTGGCCGATCTGGGCGATGTGGACCGGGTGGCCGGGGCGGTGATGGCCTGCCTGCCGCCCGGGCGCGATCCGGATGAAGCCGTCATTTTGATGGGCCACGGCGCGCCGCCGCCCGGGGCCGGCTTCTACGAAACGCTTCGGGAGCGGCTCACCCGTCTGGACGCGCGCGTATATTTCGGTACGATGCCCCGAGAACGCGGCGCGCCCTGCCTGGACATCGGCCATATCCGCGACGCCCTGGCCGGCCGGGGCATTGCCAAGGCCTGGCTCATGCCGTTTTTCACCGTGGCCGGAGCCCACGCCTGTTCTGATCTGGCCGGAAACCGGCCCGATTCCTGGCTTGGCCGCCTGGAAGCCGCTGGCATCGCCTGCCGGGCCAGCCAGGCCGGCCTGCTCGAACAGGCCCCGTTTGCCGCCGTCTGGACCGACCATTTGGACCGGGCCATGGCCCGTTTGCCCTAATGATACGCCGCATCGAAGTCCGACCGTCCGATTTCGATGCCCTTATGGACCTCCAAACACACCGAGGTCCGAAAAAATGCGACCCTCCTCTCAGCGCAATGGGACGATAGAGGCTTGGACATCGAGGAGGATAAATCTTGACTGCGACGATCATCAAAGACGGTGACTATGTCACCCATGCAAAGCTCCCCGGCTGGGGTCTTGGGAAAGTGATCGAACTGCTGGAAAGCGGCGCTGTCCGCGTTTTTTTCGAGTTCGAAGGCGACAAGAAAATGCAACGCGACTTCCTGGTTCCGGCCGAGGCTCCGGTGGGCCATCCGGTGTTGACCAAGATGGATCTCAACCGGGCCATTGACGGAACCGTCTCCTTCCCGAATCTCGAGGCCGGATTCCTGAAAATGTTCCCCGGCGGATTTAACGACGAGCGCTACGTCTCCCACGAGCGGGCCGGCAAAATCGAAGCCTCCAAACAGCTCCACGACACCCTGGGCTGCGCGACCCTGGAAACGTTGCTGCGGGCCGGCGACTACGACGCCGTCTGCACCCTGGCCAAGAAACTGCTCACCAAAACCAGCCTCATCTTCCCCAACGAGAAGACGGCCCTGGCCGACGGGCTGAAAAAAGGGGACGAGCAGAAAGAACAGTTCGCCAAGGCGCTCGATATCCTGCTCTACGGCGAGGGCGAGCTTGGCCCGCGCTTTACGGCCTTTGTCGAGACCCTTGAGAAGCTCGATGCCTGCCGCTGGACCACGGCCACCTATTATCTGTTCCTCCTCGATCCGGCCCAGCATATCTTCATCAAGCCGACCATCTTCCAGCGGGCGGCCCAGGCCTGCGGCTTCGACATCGGCTATCAGGCGCGGCCGAGCTGGGCCGGCTACCAGCGCATGCTCGGGTTTACCGCCTATCTGGCCAAGCAGCTAGGCGAACGGGCCTTGCTGGCCCCGGCCGACCTGATCGACGTCCAGGGCTTCATCTGGTGTTCCCTGGCCTATGAAAAGGCCGCCGCGCGCGCAGCCAAGGCTATCCCCAAACCCCGGCGCTAGGGCGGCCTCCCTTTAAAGATACGCTCGTATTTTTAAAAAACCGCACTATTCCGGAGTGTTGCCCACCTTTCCGCAAAAATGGAAGCAGCGGCGACGCCGGGCCGCAACATCCGGGGACGGCCCTTTGCAGGGGACAAGGACGGCACGATCCGAGGCCTTCACGTTCGTGCCCTCCCCCTGTGCCGGGAGAATGCCGCACCAGGGCCGGCGGCGGCCGGCCGGCCGCAAAGAACCGGACGGCCCTGCATTGACGCCGCCCGGGGCTTATGAAAATATCGTTCGGCTTACGCGCCTGGGTGCGCGGCAAAAATTCTCTTCCGAGGATGCTTCATGAACTGGCCCCACAAGGATCTTCTCGACGTGTCACAGCTTTCCCGGGAAGACGTGGACGTGGTCATGCGCACCGCCGCCTCCTTCCGGGAAATCAACTCCCGGCCCGTCAAGAAGGTGCCGACCCTCAAGGGCAAAAGCGTTGTCCTTTTTTTCGCCGAACCAAGCACCCGCACCAAAACGTCCTTTGACATCGCCGGCAAGCGCCTGTCCGCCGATACCTTCGGTCTGGCCAAGTCCGGCAGCTCCCTGCAAAAGGGCGAGACGCTCAAGGATACGGTGCTGACCCTTCAGGCCATGAACCCCGACGCCATCGTCATGCGCCACTCGGCCTCCGGCGCAGCCGATTTCGTGGCCCGGCGGGTGTCGTGCGCGGTCATCAACGCCGGCGACGGCTGGCACGCCCACCCCACCCAGGCCCTGCTCGATCTTTTCACCCTGCGCGAAGTCTGGGGCGACGAACTGGTCGGCAAGACCGTCGTGATCCTTGGCGACATCGCCCATTCCCGGGTGGCCCGGTCCAATATCCGCCTGTTAACCATGCTCGGCGTCACCGTGCGCCTGTGCGCCCCGCGCACCCTCTTGCCCAAAGACACCCAGGCCCTGGGGGCCAAGGTCTATTACGAGCTGGAACCGGCCCTGGCCGGGGCCGATGCCGTCATGTGCCTGCGCCTGCAACTGGAACGCCAGGAAGCGGGGCTGCTCCCGGAACTGCGCGAATACGCCCGCCGCTTCTGCCTGACCAAGGACCGGCTGGCCCTGGCCGCGCCCGAGGTCAAGGTCATGCACCCCGGACCCATCAACCGGGGCGTGGAAATCGCCTCGGATCTGGCCGATGCCGGCAATTCGCTCATTCTCGATCAGGTGGCCTCGGGCGTGGCCGTGCGCATGGCCCTTTTATATCTCCACATCACCCGCAAGGAAAAAGGGGAAACCGCATGACGCTCCCGGATCTCGTCGTCGCCAACGTCGAAGTCCCCGGCCGTGACGGCTTCTGGACCCTTTGCTGCGCCCAAGGCCGCGTGCTGGAGCTTGTCCCCCACGACCCGGCCGCCGTGTTTCCCGAGGCCCGGGTCATCCCCGGCCGGGGCCTGCTCCTCATGCCGGCCATGACCGACGCCCACACCCATCTGCGCGAACCCGGCCAGGAGTGGAAGGAAGATATTGCCTCGGGCCTGTCCGCCGCTGCCGGGGGCGGGTTTTCCAATATCATGTGCATGGCCAACACCACGCCGGTCAACGACAACGCCTCGGTGACCAAGCTCATGCTGCGCCGGGCCGCCGACAGCTGGCCAAACGGCCCGCGTCTCTTCCCGGTGGGGGCGCTGACCCTTGGCCTGGCCGGCAAACAGCTCGCCCCCATGGAAGAACTCTTGGCCGCCGGCTGCGTGGCCTTTTCCAACGACGGCGAACCCGTGGCCGACACGGAACTGTTTCGCCACGCCCTGGAATACGCCGCTGATCTGGCCCCGGTCATCGACCACTGCGAAGACCCGTATATGGCCAAAGGCTCCGGCGCCAACGAAGGCGTCATGAGCGCCCGGCTCGGGCTTCGCGGCCAGCCCGACGTGGCCGAGGCCCTGCAAGTGGCCCGCGACATCCTGCTCGCCGAATACTTGCATGCCCCGGTGCATCTGGCCCACGTCAGCTGCCGCCGGGCCGTGGAGCTCATTGCCGACGCCAAGCGCCGGGGCGCGCCGGTCACGGCCGAAACCTGCCCGCATTACCTGCTCATGACCGACGCCGCCCTTTTCGGCTACGACACCATGGCCAAGGTCAACCCGCCGCTGCGCACCGACGACGACCGTCTGGCGCTCATGCAGGCCCTGCGCGAAGGGGTCATCGACATCCTGGCCACGGACCACGCCCCCCACGCCGCCCACGAAAAGGAAACGCCCTTCGAGGACGCCAAAAACGGCATCACCGGCCTCGATACCGCCCTGGCCAGCCTGTGGGAACTGGTGCGCCTGGGCAAACTGACCGCCGAGGACATCGCCCTGCGCTTCGCCTGGCGGCCGGCCGAGATTTTCAAGCTGCCCCATTGCCGCTTCGCCACCGGCGATCCGGCCGATTTCTGTCTCTTCGACCCGGAAGAATCCTGGGTCGTCACCACCGAAAGCCTGCGCTCCAAGGGCAAGAACACGCCGCTTCTCGGCCAGTCCCTGACCGGCCGGGTGATGCTCACCGTTGTCGGCGGCCACGTCGTCCACGAACTGGCCCGGCCCGGAGCCTGATTTCCACTCCAACCCCCGACACCAAACGCCGTATCCGGAGGTTTTACCCCATGGCGCAACCCTTCAAGGACGCCACTGCCATCTGCAAGACCATCATGCGAAACGGCTACGATGCCTACGTCATCAACGCCGCGTTGCAGGAAAAAGCCCAGGACCCGGCCTCGCCCGAGCTGGATGTGGCCACCGACGCGACCCTGGCCGACCTGCAAAAGATTTTCCCTGAAACCGAGGTCTACGCCGCGGAAGGGGCCTTCGCCCGTTTTCGCCACGGCGACACCATGCTCTATTTCTATCCGGCCGATACCGCCGACGCCTCCCATCCCGAGGAGTCCGTGGCCATGCTCACCAGCCGGCTCATTGTGCGCCTCAACGACAAGGGCCTGCTCCCGGCCCATCAGGCCTGCCCCCATCTGCCGCACCAGATGGACGACCACGGCGGGTTCGCCGACCTGTCCAGCGGCGAAGTGCGCCTGGTCGGCATCCCGGACGAAGCCATCCGCCAGAACTATCTGCGGGCCGTTCGGGCGCTGCGCTTTTCCGCCAACTACAACATCCCGGTGGAAGCCAATACCCTGATGGCCATCCTGCGGGCCTCGCGGCGCATCCTCGACTACGTTTCGGTCAAGGACGTCATGGACGAATGGCGCAGGGTCGAAGCCGAAAACATGGCCGACTTCGTGGAGCTCCTCTACGACACCATGATCCTGCACTGGTTTCTGCCGGAAGTGGCCACCCTGGCCCGCATCAAGATCAAGACCGAAGACGGCGTGGAATATACGCTCTTTGAGCAGACCCTGGCCGTCATGCGCCACTATCCCGAAGAACTGCCCTACGACTGGTACGGCACCCTGGCCTGCCTGTTCCACGACGTGGGCAAGCTGCACACCGCCCAGTACGCCGCCGGAGAACTGCACTTTTACCAGCACCATCAGGTCGGAGCCAAGGTCGCCCGCAAGATTCTCTCGCGTTTGAGCTTTCCGCCCGACGAAATCGATCTGGTGTGCAACCTCGTGCGCGGGCACATGCACTTCCACTTCATGCTCACCGACCGGGGCATCCGCCGCTTCAAGGCGCTGGACCAGTACCCGCGCCTGATCGAAATGGCCCGGGCCGATATCAAATCGGTCAACGGGACCTACAAAGAGTTCAACCACAATATGAAAATGCTCGAGCGGACCGATACGCCCGAGGAAATGCTCGAACCGCTCTTAAACGGCGCGCAGATCATGCAGCTGCTCGGCCTCAAGCCCGGCCCGGCCGTGGGACTGATCCGTGAAGCGCTGCTCAAGGCCCAGATCGCCGGCGACGTTTCCAGCCGCGAAGACGCCGAGCTGTTCGTCAAGAAATACTGGGCCAAGCAGGAATTGCATTAGTTGATGGAGTAAGAAGGGACAGGATCGGGGCTTTGCCCCGGCCCCACCGGGGGGCTAAGCCCCCCGGACCCCTTTCCTGTTTGGGGTGGGCTGGGGTTGGCTGGCTTTGCAGCCAACCCCAGCCCACCCCAAACAAAAAAGTGACCGTCTTCCCGGTCACACATGTGGTCCCAACCGCCTCCTGTTTTTGCTTGAACTGCGGCGCTTCGCCGCTGGCGCACCTTGGGTCTGCACTGCGGCCCGGCGGTGGAAGCCGCGCAGCGGATTGCGCCGCCGGGCCGCAGTGCAGACCCAACGTCGGACGTCCGCCGCCGCCGCAGCAGCAGTCTCCTGCCCGCCCGACCGGCCGACCATCCGCCCGCAATCCCGTCGAGGGGTCCGGGGGGATCATCCCCCCGGTGGGGCTCGGGGCAACGCCCCGATTCGCTTTGCATCGCACTGCATCGCCACTCCCACACAGGTACCAACGACATGACCACGCCCACCACGCCCACAACGACCACAGCGCCCATGACCAACCTGACCGAGCTGACCTTCCACGAACTCGAAGCGCTGATCGTTTCGCTGGGCGAGCCGCCGTACCGGGCCAGGCAGGTCTGGCAGTGGCTGTGGCAGAAGCGTTGCCGCGAGATAGCGGCCATGACCGACGTCTCCAAGGTCTTGCGGCTGCGGCTGGCCGAGGTGGCGGTGATTGGCTGGCCGAAGGTGGCCGAGGTACGGGCGAGCCGCGACGGCACAGTGAAGTTTTTGCTGGAGCTGGCGGACGGCGAGCGGGTGGAGTGCGTGCTCATTCCGGAGAAGGATCATTTCACGGCCTGCCTCTCGACCCAGGTGGGCTGCGCCATGGGGTGCGGCTTTTGCGCCACGGGGATGCTGGGGTTTCGCCGCAACATGACCTCCGGGGAGATGCTTGGGCAGGTGTTGGTGGCCAGGGACTATCTGGTCGAGCGGGGGGCGGAGCTGGCGCTGCGCAATCTGGTTTTCATGGGCATGGGCGAGCCGCTTTTGAATTACGACAATCTTTTGCAGACCTTGGAAGCGTTGCATCATCCCCAGGGGTTGGATTTTTCCGGCCGGCGCATCACGGTTTCGACGGCCGGCGTGGCGCGCCATCTGCTGGACATGGGCCGCACGGGCCTGTGTTCGCTGGCCATATCGCTGCATGCGCCGACCCAGGCCCAGCGCGAGAAGATCATGCCCGGCGCGGCCAAGCTGGAGCTTGGCAAGTTGATGGATTTGCTGGCCCAGTATCCGCTCAAGCCCCGGGAACGGCTGACCTTTGAATATCTGCTCCTGGCCGGGGTCAATGATTCGGACGCGGACGCCCGGGAGCTGGTGCGGCTGCTTTCACGGGTCAAGGCCAAGGTGAACCTGATTGTGTACAACGCCACGCCCGGGTTGCCCTACGGGCCGCCGGACATGGAGCGGGTGCTGGCTTTTCAGGAGATTGTGAAGGCCAAAGGGCTGACGGCAACGCTGCGCAAGAGCAAGGGCGCGGACATCGCGGCGGCCTGCGGCCAGTTGCGGGCGGAGTGCGAGGGAGAAAGTGAGGGAGAGAGTGAGGGAAGGTAAGAGAAAAGAAGAGAAGAGGCCTCCGGCGGCCGAGGGGGATAATCCCCCCCGGACCCCCTTGATGGGAGAAATTTTTGAAGATTCTTGGCGGTGACGGACAACTCGATCGGCTGTGGACCGGGACGGCCGAAACTGATGCTTGACGGGAACCACCGTTGCTCCGGCGCGGGAGGATGATTCCCCGGACCCATGCAATGGGGGAAGCCGGCGCATAAAATTCGGCCGGCGACGAGGCGCTTGTCACTTGTTTGTCGTTTGGGTAAGCTAACGCTCCTTTTTCGTAATAAAGCGAGAAGGACGAACGCAAGAGGGTGTCCCCATGGTGCGGCGTCCACGCGACCAAACGATGTTCTTTGAAAATGGCCGTAGAGGCTGCGGGGAAGGGCTTGTCGTGAAAGACAGCGTGCTTCTCTTGGCGGGTGTGACGGTTGGCGACGTGGAAAGTTTAGTTGAGCGGGTTCGGGAAGAACGGATTGGGGTTATTTCAGGTGTGGATACTGTTGGCAGTGCGAAGCAGAAAGACCAGAGAACCAAGTAATTTTTATTTTTCTGAGAAGAGAAAGCCTACCACATGGAATCGACCGCCCCAAAACCGTTCGTCTTCGTGCTCATGCCGTTTGACCCTGAGTTTGATGATGTGTATCAGCTTGGGATTCAGGCGGCTTGCAAGGATGCAGGAACACACTGTGAAAGATTAGATGAACAGCTTTTCGTAGAGGACATGCTGTCAAAAATTTACAAAGAAATATCGAAGGCGGACATTATTATTGCAGATATGAGTGGCAAGAATCCTAATGTTTTTTATGAAGTTGGCTATGCACATGCATTAAACAAAACAGTTGTTGCTCTTACAAATAACGCCAATGATATCCCATTTGATCTAAAACACTTTAATCATATTGTATACAATGATAGCATAGTCCAACTGAAATCAAAATTGACAAAATTAGTTGAACATCTCGTAAGCGCAAAGGTGACCAGACAATGTAGCTATTCAAGCGGAGTGTCTTTCTTTCTCAATGGGATAAAAATTCATGATGGTACAACAATAGACACTACAATAAAGTCGACTTCGAATTTATTCGGAGTTAGCCTGAAGGTATCTCTGAGCAATACTGGAAGTGAACCACTTTGTAAAGATTTTTGCAAACTTGGATTAGTAGTCCCTAAGAGTATCTACAGAAGAGGGGAGTCGCAGGGAAGAAGATTTTTGACAAGTCACAATCAAAACACCCACATCATCTACTTTGAACTTCCAGACTTAATATTGCCAGAAGAAATTGTGGAGTTTAATATTCCCCTTTCTTTACACAACGGAACTACTTGGTCTGAACTTGGGAACGTAGATACCGAAGTAGTTTTTTTGTCACCGTACTTCGTTTCCCGCTTGGCATTCAAAATCAATTTCGTTGGAAGCTGTTCTTAAGGTTAGGAGCGAAGATGAAACGACCCGATTTTGCGAAATGCGGCGGCCTCGTCCCCGCCATCGCCCAGGAAGCGTGCAGCGGCGAAGTGCTTATGCTCGCCTACATGAACGAAGAAGCCTACGACAAAACCCTGGCGACCGGCGAAGTCCATTACTTCAGCCGCAGCCGGCAGAAAATCTGGCATAAGGGCGGCACCTCCGGCCATGTCCAAAAGGTGCAATCCATACGCCTGGACTGCGACGCCGACACCATCCTGGTGCTGGTCGAGCAGATTGGCGGCGCGGCCTGCCACGAAGGCTACAAGTCCTGCTTTTTTACGGAAGTAACCAACGACGGCGAACGTACCTGTTCCCCGAAAGTCTTCGACCCCAAGGAGGTCTACAAATAATGGCCAGCGAGAACATGCTCAAACTCGGCATCCCCAAAGGCTCCCTCCAGGACGCCACCATGGCGCTTTTCGAAAAGTCCGGGTGGAAGATCCGGATGCACCACCGCAACTATTTCCCGGAAATAAACGATCCGGAGATCACCTGCTCCATGTGCCGCGCCCAGGAAATGTCGCGCTACGTCGAGTCCGGCACGCTGGACTGCGGCCTGACCGGCAAGGACTGGATTCTGGAAAACGAGTCCGACGTCGTCCTGGTCGATGATCTGGTTTACTCCAAGGTGAGCAACCGCCCGGCCCGCTGGGTGTTGGCCGTGGCCGCCGATTCGCCGTACAAGCGCCCCGAGGATCTGGCCGGGAAAAAGATCGCCACCGAGCTGGTCAATTTCACCAAACAGTATTTTGCCGGCGCGGGCATCCCGGTGGAAGTCGAATTCTCCTGGGGCGCAACCGAAGCCAAGGTGGTCGAAGGCCTGGCCGACGCCATCGTGGAAGTGACCGAGACCGGCACCACGATCAAGGCCCACGGCCTGCGCATCATCTCCGACCTGCTGTCGACCAACACCCAGCTTATTGCCAACAAGAAGGCCTGGGAAATTCCGTTTAAGCGCCGCAAGATCGAGATCCTGAATATGATGCTGCAGGGCGCGCTGCGGGCCGAGGGCCTTGTCGGCCTCAAGATGAACGTGCCTGAAGAGAAGATGCCGGCCATCATGGCCCTGCTCCCGAGCCTGACCGCCCCGACCGTGGCCGGCCTGTACAACAAGGACTGGCTGTCGGTTGAAATCGTGGTGGCCGAAGGCACCGTGCGCGATCTGATCCCCAAGCTCCACGACCTGGGCGCCGAGGGCATCATCGAGTACGCCCTCAATAAGGTCATCTAGTTCCGGCGGTTGCCGGGCTGGAAGCAAAAAGGCTGCGGGCATGGCGCTCGCAGCCTTTTTTTACGCGCCGCTGGCCGGCCATCGCTGTCACAGGCGGGGGAATGCCTGCAGTGCCGCGCCAAAAGGGCAGTCGGAGGGAAAAAACATGATCGTGACCGATCTGGGCCGTATGGCTTTTGACGAGGCCTGGCGGGTCCAGGAGCAGGCTGTGGCCGAACGTCTGGCAGGCGGGCCTGACCGGCTGTTTCTGGTTGAACACGACCCGGTCATCACCCTGGGACGCCACGGCGGCCGGGAAAACCTGCTCGTCGCGCCCGCCTCACTCGCCGGGCGCGGCGTTGCCCTGGCCGAGGCCAGCCGGGGCGGCAACATCACCTGCCATTTCCCGGGACAAGTCGTGGCCTATCCTATTTTCAAGATAGCGCCGGCCAGGGGCGGTCTGCGCGGCCTGTTCGCCGACCTGGAAGCCGTTGTCATCGCGACCCTGGCGGGCTATGGCGTAAGCGGCGAGCGCCAACCGGGCCGCCCCGGGGTGTTCGTCGCCGGACGCAAGATCGCCAGCATCGGACTGGCCGTCAAAAAGTATGTCACGTCCCACGGGCTGGCCCTGAACGTCGGCCGGGATCTTGCAGTCTTTTCGCTCATAACCCCCTGCGGCCTGCAAGGCGTGGCCCCCACGTCCCTCTGGCTGGAAATGCCGGCGGCGGCCGCCCACTACCCGACCGAGAGCGACCTGATCCATGATGTCAAACGAACCCTTGTCGCCTCCTTTGCAAGCGTCTTCGGCCAGAAAGCCGAACTGGCTTAGACGGCCGCTGCCCCAGGGGCCGGCCTTTGTCCGCACCAAAAGCCTGTTGCGCGACCTGGGCCTCAACACCGTCTGCGACGGAGCGAACTGCCCCAATCGCATGGAATGCTACGCCTGCGGCGTGGCCGCTTTTCTTATCCTCGGCCGGGTCTGCACCCGCAACTGCGCCTTTTGCAACATTCGCCCCGGGACCCCGGAACCGGTTGATCCGGATGAACCCGGCCGCGTGGCCCAAGCCGCAACGCGCCTTGGCCTTGGACATGTGGTCGTCACCTCGGTCAGCCGCGACGACCTTGCGGACGGCGGGGCAGGCCATTTCGCCTCGGTGCTCATGGCCCTGCGCCGCTCGCTGGCAAACGCAACCCTGGAAGTGCTCATCCCGGATTTCGGCGGCGACCCGGACAGCCTGCAGATCGTTCTCGACGCCCGACCGGACGTACTGAACCACAACCTGGAGACCGCGCCGGAACTCTATGCCGCCGTCCGCCCCCAGGCCGGCTACGCCAGGAGCCTTGCGCTGCTCAAACGAGCCAAAAAATCCGACTCCGGCAGCCTGACCAAAAGCGGCCTCATGCTCGGCCTTGGCGAAACGCCAAGCCAGATCCGTCGCGTGCTCGCCGATCTCGCCGCCGTTGGCTGCGATATCGTCACCATCGGACAATATCTGGCCCCCTCGGCCCGCCACGCCCCCATCCACCGCTACGTCACGCCCGAGGAATTCGACTCCTGGGCCGCCTACGGCCTCTCCCTCGGCATCCCCCGCATGCACTGCGCCCCGCTGGTGCGCAGCAGCTACAACGCCGGACGCTTCGTATAAGCCCCGGTCAGGGAAAAGCCGCGTGGCGGCCCTGACGCCGTCCCGGGCCGAAACCTTCATGCCGCAGACAGGAACGCGGGCCGGAAGCCTCCCCTACCGCTTGGGCAGGTTGGGGATGATCTCGTTGGCAGCGGCCACCAGATTCTGGCGCAGCCCGGCGTCGTTGTTGAGAAATTCGGCCACGGCCGTGGCCAGGGGTTCCGGGATGCCGGTCAGGTCGCGGATGCCCAGGCGGGCGTCCACGGCCTGGCCGGCTGGGTTGAGGCGCACGACCGGGGCCAGATGGAAGGCCACGGGCACGGGTTCGCCGCCCGAGACGAGGTTGCAACGCACCTCCTGCGCCGGCAGGGCCACGTCGCCCCTGGCCCGGACCTTGGCAATTACCTCGGAACGCCGGGCGCTTATGACCGCCGAACAGGCCAGATCGGAAACGAGGCCGAAGGAATTGCTTGCCAGCCGGCCCCGGCCGGCCGCATCGAGGCGAAACCCGGTCTGGCAGGCGATGGTCTCGGCCCGGGGATTATCAAAAATCTGGCGGCAGGTATCGCCCACCAGGGTGACCCCGGCCCGGGCCGGCAGCGGGACGGCGAGACAACACAACACCAAGAAGCAGGCAAGACGGGGCATACGGGACGGCCTCCACAAATCGGATGGCCGGACATGTACTGCCGGCCCCGGCATTCGGCAAGGGATGACGGGCGCACTCACTTGGGTTCCTGAGCCCGCTTGCCCGCTTCCCAGACAAGCCGGCCCACCCGGCGGCCCAGATCGGCCTGGCGCGCCCGCAGCAAGGCCTCGGCCGCCTCGCCGTTGCCCTGGGTCTTGAGCAGCGAGGCCGACTCCAGATCCCGCAGGTGCCGGGCGCACTCCTTGATCAGCCCGGGCAGGTCGATGGTCTCGATTTCCGGCGGAACCCGCACCGAACGAACCTTGCTTTGCATCCCGGCCTCCTGTTTTTTTAACGAAATACGATAAACGGCCGGCCTGTCAACGCGCCAAAGCCGCAGGCTTCCCCTTGAGGGAATCGACAAGCTCGGGTAGCGTCCGGCCCGATGCTGCACCGATATCGGCAGCTCCGCAAAAGGGGGAAAGGCATGGCGCTGACACGCGGCGACAAAATGATCATTGCAGGGGCGGTCGCCCTGGCCGTCACCGTGGTACTGGGACTTGCCGTGCTCAAGAAACCCCACCTTTTCGGCGGCGGCGCCAAGACGCCGGCTGCGGACATCCCGCCGGCCCCCACAGCCGCCAGCCCGGAACCGACGCCGGCCGCCCTGCCCCTGACCGCCCCCCCGGCGGCCGTGGCCGCGGCCACGCCGTCCCCGGCCCCGGCCACCCCGGTTCCTGCCCCGGCCACCCCGGCTCCCGCTCCGGTCGCAACCGCGCCCGCTTTGGCCCCCGCAACGCCGGCCAAAGCGTCGCAGCCGCCCGTGGCCGGGGACGACACCCTGGAAAAAATGTTCGCGGAACTGGCCACCGATACCGCCCCGGCCGGCAAACCCGGCAACGCCAAGGCCGGCCCGGCCAAGGCCGATCCCAAGGCTCCGGTTCCGGCCGCGCCTGTCCCGGCCGCCATCCCGCCCGCGCCGGCAGACGGCCCGGAAGCCGCCGCCCTGCCCGAACCCCAGGCCGCCCCGGCCCCGGGCAGCGACGCTGCCGTGGCCCCGGCCAAACCGGCTGCGCCGGCCAAGGCCGAGACCAAAGAAAAGCCCCAGACCAAAGCCGAGGCCAAGGCCGCTGCCAAGGCCGCCGCCAAAGCCAAGGCCGAAGCGGCAAAACCCGCTCCCGCCGCCGCCCAATCGGCAACCAAACCGGACGCCAAACCCGTGGCCAACGCCGGCAACGTCATCCGGGTGGTTGCCGAGGAACACCCCGGCGAATACGTGCTCACCATCCAGACCAATAAAAGCCCGGCCAGCTTCGAGCGGATGTTTTACACCGATCCGCCGCGCCTGGTCCTGGATATCGCCGGTTCCTGGAACTATAACGGCCCGCTGTCGAGTTCCACCGGCGATGCCTTCATCCGCCAAATCCGGGTGGGCAAGCACCCCGACAAGTTCCGGGTCGTCCTCGACATGGCTCCGGACGCCCCGGCCAGACTTCGCGGCGCACCCACAGCCGTCCGGGTGCCGGAAGGCGTGGCCCTTAAAATCCCCAAATAGGCCGGCCCTATGCCCCGAGGTGTGACTTCGTGAAGCGTTTTTTCTCCCTGGCCGCCCGAACGATCAAATGGATCTTCTTCACCGTTGTGGCGGTGGAAGTGCTGTCGTTTGCCGTCATCACCACCAGCAACTGGATCATCTACGGCAGTCTGCGCGAAGGCCCCAAGGCCGTCTACGACCCCTATACGCTGTTTCTCATGGAAAACGGCATATGGCCCACGGCCAACTGCGAAGTGATCAATTTCCACCCGGAACTCTCCCGCACCATCTGGTTTTTCGGCGGCTCCACCATGCGGGCCAGTTCAGCGCCCTACGAACGCTCCATCCCAAGCCTCGTGGCCAAGGCCTTAAACGAGCGGGACAAACCCTGCGCCTTTAACTGCCTCAACTTCGGCGTCAATTCTTTCAATTCGCTTCTGGAAATCAAGTACCTGCAAAAGCAGTTTCTGGAATTTATCATCAAGCCCAATCTGGTCGTCTTTTACGATGGGGCCAATGACGCCAACTATTTTGCCGTGCAAAAGGACCCGTACGCCCACGAAGGCAAGGAACGCGCCCAGGGCGTGATCGAAAGCTATTATAAATCCGGCATCGGCCTCTTGAAGCCGGTCAACGCCGCCTACTTTGCCTCGTTTACCCGGGAGCTGCTGCAAAAATTCCTGTACACGGCCACCCCGCTCGATCCCGATTCCCCGGAACTGGCCGCCTTTGTCGCCCAGGCCGTGGCCCGCTACGATTTTGCCGAACGCTTAAGCGCCTGCTACGATGCGAAGTTCCTGCTTTTCCTGCAACCGGTCTACTGGGTTGAAACCAGCAAGGACGTGAACGCGACTGTAGCAGCCAGCGAGCAGCAAACCATTCTCGGCCGTAAAACCTTTCCCCACGTGCGCGACAACTTCAACATCGTCTACGCCGCCCTGGAAAAGGCCCTGGCCGGCAAACCCTATTTCGTCAACCTGCGAAACGCCTTGTGCGACCGAACCGCACCGGCCTACACCGCCGACGGCGTCCACAACACCGATGCCGGGCGCGAGGGGATTGTGGCCGCCATGCTGCCCCACATCCGCGACCGGCTCCCCTGCAACGTCCCGACTGTGACCGGAGGTCAGCCATGAAACGCCTCGTCGCCGTGACTGCCCTGGCCGGCTGGTGCGTCCTTAGCGCCGTCCCGACCAGCCACGCCCAGACCCTCAAGGAACGCTCCCTTTCCGACCCCGCCCCCCAAAACCAGCCGACGCCGGCCCAGCAGCCAACGCCGCCCGCGCCAACCAGCGTCGGCACCCAAAATGCGCCCCAATACGCCCAGCCCGCGCCCCAAAGCGGCCAACCGGCCCAGGCTGCGCCGCAGTATGGTCAGCCCGCCCAGGCGGCTCCCCAATACGCCCAGCCCGCGCCGGCGGCCCCCCAATACGGCCAGCCGGCCCAGGCTGCGCCGCAGTATGGTCAGCCGGCCCAGGCGGCTCCCCAGTATGCCCCGCCCCCGGCCGGCAGCCCGCCGCCGCCGAACGCGCAGATGCCGCCCCCTGGCGGTGGTACGCCTATAAACGGCCAGGCCGTCGGCACGCCGCCGCCGCCACCGCCGCCCGTGACCAAGCCCGGCAGCTACAACCGCGACGAAGTCAACCGGGAAGTCATGGGATTTTTTGAGAGCGGCTCGCGCGGTCTGGCGGAAATGGTGGCCCGGCCGTTTCACGATCTTGGCCAGCCCACGGGCTTTATCAAGGGCAACGAGGGCGGCGGCGCCCTGATCGTCGGTCTGCGCTACGGCGTCGGGACCCTGCACCTCAAAGGCTACCCGCCTTTGCCGGTCTACTGGCAAAGCCCGTCGGTGGGATTCGATCTCGGGGTCAACGCCGGCAAGGTCTTCACCCTGGTCTACGGCATGACCCGGCCGGAGCAGATCTTCCAACGCTTCCCCGGCGTGGACGGCAGCGCCTATATCCTGGGCGGCTTCGGCATGAACTACCAACGCTCCGGAGACATCACCCTGGCCCCCATCCGCATGGGCGTTGGCCTGCGCCTGGGAGCCAACATCGGCTACCAAGTCTACACCCGCAACCAGGAAGTGAATCCCTTTTAGGGGAAAAAGCTCCGGAATGTGGGGGAGGGAACCCTTTTTTGAAAAAAAGGGGTTCCCTCCCCCACGCCCCCTCCTTCCCCAAAAACCTTTCAAAGGGGGGAACGGGGCGTCGCGCCAACGACGCGCTCACGCGGGGCTGCCCAATAAAAGCGGTTCGTCCCGCGCCAGTCTCTTCCTTAAGCGCCGGATTCTCCCGAGAGTGAACCCAAGGTCCACCCCGGCCAGCTCCCAGCTCCCGCTCCGTCCGTTGCGTCCTATCGGCCAAGGGCCTTGGGACCGCTGGCCGTGTCGCTGGCCTCGCGTTCCATGGTGAGGATGAGTTCCTGCAAGGCGGCGGCTTCGCCGTCCAGATCGGCCACGGCCCGGGCCGCCTCGTTCATGGACCGGCTCGTTTCCGCCGAGATGACGTTGATCTCTTCAATGGACCGGCTGATTTCCTCGGTCGCCGACGACTGCTCTTCCGTGGCCGTGGCAATGGCCCGCACCTGATCCGAGGCAGAATCGACCAGGCCCACGATCTCGCCCAGGGATTCGCCCGATTCCCGGGACTTGGCCGTGGCCTCGGCAATGCCGGTCACGGCCTGCTCGACGTTGCCGATATTGACGGCCGTGCCCTGCTGGATGCCGTGGATGGCGTCGCTGACCTCGCGGGTGGCGGTCATGGTCTTTTCAGCCAGTTTGCGCACCTCGTCGGCCACCACGGCAAAACCGCGCCCGGCCTCGCCGGCCCGGGCTGCCTCGATGGCGGCATTGAGGGCCAGCAGATTGGTCTGGTCGGCGATATCGCTGATCACCCCGATGACGGCCCCGATCCCGGTGGCCTGCTCCCCAAGCGTGCCCATGCCGGTCTTGAGCGTCAGCGCCTGGGCGCGCACGGCGTCAATGCGGGCCACGGCCTCGGCAACAATGGCGGCTCCGCGCTCGGCCTGCTTCTTGGCCCCGTCGGACGTGGTTGCGGCCTGGGAGGCGTTCTGGGCCACTTCCAGGACCGTGGCGTTCATCTCTTCCATGGCCGTGGCGGTTTCGGCTACCCGACGCGACTGGATTTCCGAGCCGTTTTGCGACTGCTCGATCTGGGCGCGAAGCGAACCCGCCGCCTCGTTGATCCCGGTCACCACCGAGCCAAGCCGGGCCACTGCGTGCAGGATGCCTTCGCGTCGGGCCATTTCGCCCTGGCGTTTGGCTTCTTCGGCAGCCTCCATGGCTGCCGTGGCCCGTTCGGACTCCTGCCGGGCGCTCTCGGTGGCGGCCTCGGCCTCGGTGATCTTTTCGATCAGCGTGGCCACCATGCGGCGCAGGGAGTCGGCCAGATCGCCCACCTCGTCACGGCTGGACACGGTCAGTTTCTCCGAGAGCCGCCCGGCGGCCACGACCCCGGAAAAATCAGCCAGGGCCAGGATGGGGCGGCTAAAGGCCTTGGAGACCAGATAGCCCAGCAGGCCCAGGATCAGAATAGTGCTCAGGGCGCACAGGGCGGCGTTGCGGTTGACCGCGCCCAGGGCCACGGTCAGCGCGTTCATGTCCTTGCCGACGAAGGCAATGCCCATGGGCTTGCCGGCGGCGTCAAAAAGCGGCCAGTAGGCGGCGATATAGGGTGCGTCAAAGAGGGTGAGGTGCTTGAAAACCGGCTTGCCCTGGCCAAGAACCGTGGAGACGATTTCCTGGTCGGTCATGCTGGTGCCGACGACCCGGGTCTGGCCGCTGACAATCGTGGAAGAAACCCGCGTCGAGCCGGAAAAAAGGGTGGCCTCGGCCCCAAGCATGGCTTTGAGACTGTCGACCAGCGTGTGTTTGGCGGCCAGATCCGCGCCGACCAACACGCCGCCCACCACCTTGCCGTCTTTGCGCACCGGCGCGCTGGCCAGAAGCGGCAGTCGGCTGCCGGAGACAGCGGCAAAACCTTCGCTGTCCCGCCCGGCGGCCGTGTCTGCCGCCCTGGCCCGAACCACCGCTTCCAGTTCGGAGACGTCGCCGGCCGTGGCCAGCACTGTGCCGGCGGCGTCGGTAAACAGGACAAAGCCGGCCTGTCCGACCCCTACCAAGTCCTGTCCGAGCTTTTGCAGCAGGTCTTTGTCGGCTCCGGCCACGCCGTTTATGACGTTGGGTCGTACGGCCTGCCCCCGGGCCAATTGCCCGTACTGTGCCCGCTGGGCTTCAATGCGAGCCGCGCCGACATTGTAGAAAGATCTTATATTCTCTTCATATTCTTTGGAAAAACCGGATTCAAAGGCGACCCTGCCCGCATACAGAATGGCCAGACACGATATGACTACAGATGAAACAATCATGATGATTATTTTACTGGTAATTCCAATACGCATAGCAAGGCCCCCGGGGATGTCTTTTCGGATTTCGCAATCGAGCATACTGCACTGACACTGTATCAGGCCTGCCTTGATCGGCAACAATAAATTCGAGGGATTAAAAAATAGCACCCGGGAAAACGATGGTCAATAATTGATCTTTGATATTCAATCTCGCCGCCGTCGATCTTATCGCCATCCAGACTGGCCCCTGTACGGATCGCCGCCACGAGCTAAGAAAAGCATAAATGCCCCCCCCCGGCAGCGGCAGCGCGTGATGCCCGGTGCAGGGTCGGCTGTCCGACGTGTGCGGGCAGACCAGCAGCCGGGAGGCCGCCTGGATGCAAAGCAGTCAGATCTCCCAGAAGCACCGCAGCCCCTCAAGCGGCAACAGAGCGGCGCTGCTCCTTGGAGCAGAGAGAGTCTAGTGGGAGAGCTTGAGGGTTACCACGCCGGCCACAATCAGACCGACGCCCAAAATGCGGGGCAGGTTGGCCGGATCGCCATAGAGCGCAAGGCCCACGACGAAGGCTCCGGCCGCGCCGATGCCGGTCCAGACCGCATAGGCCGTGCCCATGGGAATGTCGCGCTGGGCCAGATACAACAGCAGGCCGCTGGCCGCCATGCAGACGATGGCCACAAGGCTGCCGACCAAGCCGCGACCGGGCGTCTGGGCCAGCTTGAGGCCAACCGGCCAACCGACTTCAAACAGTCCGGCCACGACCAGAAAAATCCACGATGGACGCATGATTGCCTCCGGCGGCCGGGGAAGCGAAGCCCCCTGCCCTGCCAAGGGAGAAGTTGCAAAACGATTGGTTGGCCCTCGCACACGCTTGGGTTGTCCACGGCAGATGCCGCTGGCGCTCCCGGAGTCCCCAGTGTTCGGGACGCGGCATGCCATCACTCCGGTCGGATTGTCTACAGTATTTGGGGCGGCAGAAGATAGCGCATATCCTGGCCAACCCCGGCAAAGTGCAGGAAATAGGCGTCGTCAAAGACGGTTTGGAGACAGGCGGCCTTGAGCCGGGCCAGGAGGTCGGGCCGGTCCCGGCCGGCGGCCAGAAAGGCCGGGTCCATGAGAAAAGGGTAATGATTGCAAAGGGCCGTAGCCCACAGGGTGTTAAAACGCGGGGAAAGCCAGCGCACCGGGCCGGCGCGCAGCAGATGGTAGGACAGCGGACGCATCTCAAAGAGCATGTCCCGGCTGTCGGGCCGGCGGTTCTCGGCGTAGGCGGCGGCCATGGCCGGCGCGTGGGCCTCGGGGGTCAGGACCATGACTCCGGTCTGGACGACGGCGTCGGGGCCGTCGCTGTAGCCGTAGTGGCGGTAAAAGGCCTCGGGCGTGCTGTCGTCCGGGGCGCTCAGGCCGTTTCGGGCCAGGTGGCGTCGGGTTTTCTCCAGGGCGGCGGCGTAAGCCTCGCGGCTTGGGCTGGAAAACTGCTCCACTGCGCCAAGGGTCCCGGGCGGCAGGCCGTCAAAGACGTCCGGGGCGTCCGGATGGATGACGATGTCGGCGTCGAGCCACAGCACCTGGTCGCAGGCGCGCAGCTTGGGATGGTGAAAAAGGAGGCATTTCTGCCAGGCCGGGCTGCGGCTTGTCCCCTGGGGGGAGGGGTCGATAAGCCGGTCGAGCACCACCAGGGACAGCCCATGGGCCTTGGCATAGGCCCGAAAGGACGGGGCGGCGCGGTCGGCGAAGTCGTGGCGGCAGCGGTCGCCGACAACCAGGGTGGCCAGGGCGCGTTTCATGATGGCCGCCATACTAGCCGAGGAGAGACCAGAGCGGCAAGGGACGCGCTCATCTGTTCCGAAACAGGGCCTTGCCGTCCACGGTCCACAGCTGGGCTCCTCCTTGAAGTTTGACGCGCACGGCGCCCGTCAGGGCCGGTAGAGGCAGCCGGAACTGGGCGGCCACGGGCGACCAGCTGGTGTTGGAGATGCCATGCATGGTGAAAAATCCTGATTCAACGCCGTTCGCGTCCAGCACGGCAGCGACAAGCGATGTGGTCTCGCCGGAGACGCGGGGCAAAAACACGGCATCGTTATGGGGAGCGCGGTAACGGATGTCGATATGGCCGGCGGTCTGGCCGGGGATCAAGGCGCAGACTTGCGCCCGTTTGTCCTCGACGTCGTCGGGATGGCGGCAGGCCACCACCTCGGGATCAAAGACAAGCTCCTGTTCGATGCCGCTTGTGGCTGGAAAGCGGACGGTCTCGTAGTTGTCCAGCAAGTAGGTATTGTAAGCGGCCGGGCCGTATTTACGGGTCACGCTGGCCTCGTCGTCGGCTGCAATAACGGTGAAGCCTTCCAGGGTCACGGTACGCAGGCCGCTGCCCGGGGTGTCGGGCAGGCTGTCGTGGCTCACCAGACGCAGGCGTACGGTCATGGTGGCAAAGGGCGCATCACGGTGAAAGGGGACAATGGCTTGGCGTCGGGGGTCCATGCCGCCGGTAGTGAATACCGTGGTGAAGGGTTCGTCGTCGTAGCGCACATCAACGGCCACCACGTTGCCCCAGCCGGCGCTCCTGTAGTCGAGGACCACGCCGAAATGGGTATGCCCGGCCGGGTTGGTGAACACGTAGTCGCAGGTGCCCGGCGTGTCCGGCCGGGTGGGGAGGACGGCAAAACCCCGGGCCGAGAAGGCCACGTTGACGTTGGAGACGGCGGCGGCCTCGGCATAGAGCCGGGTGTAGTCAAAGGTGAAATCTTGTCTGAAAAGGGGACCGTTCATGGCCACAGGTCCGGTTTTGGCCACGTGGCGGCGATAGATGGTGACGGAGCGGTACTGCTCCTCGGTATCGAAGGGACCGAAGCGCTGTCGAAAGCCGGCCTTGTCCCCGCCAAGGTAGAGGTACTCCTTGGCCACGATGACGCTGGCAACCGGTGCATCGGCCTGGGGATTGTTCATGCGGGCTGCCGCCGGCAGCAGGCGGTTCACATACCAGTTGGTGCATTTTTCCAGGTATTCGCCGGTGTAGTTGAGGGCCTCCCCGGGGACGGCGGTCTCGGCCAGATGGGCGGCGATGCTTTTGTAATTGTCGCCGATGACCTCCACGTCGTAGCTGTCTACGGCAAAATACTTGTGGTGGTAGCCGGCCAGGGTCAGGAGGCTCAGGGTAGCGGCAGCCAGGACCGGGGCGGTTGTCCCGAACCGGCCAAAGAGCCGGGCCGCGGCGGCTGCCTGGGCCATGGCCATGGGAAGCATCAGGAACGCAATGTGGCGGCCCCAGAAGTTGAGGGCGCTCTTGGTGACGATGAGCTGGGCGTAGGGGACAAGGAGCAACGCCAGGGTGAGGATGCAAAACGGCCGGTTGCCGCGCAGCAGCCACAGGCCCCAGGCGGTCAATGCCCCCAGACCTATCCTGGCGGGCAGATTGTTGAAATAAAAGATATTATCAAAGATCGCGTTGACGTAGATGGCGCTAATGGTGGCGTAGTCCATGCCGGCGTCGAGATAGGCTTGGCTGACTCTGGATTTGGAAATGAAGGCCTCATAGAAGAAGTACAGGAACAGGCCGGCAACCAGGCTGAGCAGGACCACGGCGGCGAGATTGCCGGATTTGCGGCGCTGCGTTCCGACCAGGGCCATGGACCCGACGACGGCGGCAATGAGAAAAATGGAGGTGTAGACCGTGGCAAAGGCCAGTCCAAGCAGGCCGCCAAGCAGGGCCACGCGGACCATATCCGGTTTCTTGGATTCGAAGTATTGAAGATACAGGTACAGGATCAGGGAAAAAAGCAGGACCATAAAGGCATAGGGGCGGGCTGTTCGGGCCAGAAACAGAAACTGGCTGTTGGCGATCAGGAAAAGCAGGGCGGCTCTGGCCTGGGGCCGGGGCAGGACGAGGCAGCAGGCGGCAAACCCGACAATGCAGGTCCCCAGGCCGCACAGCACGGAAAAAAGGCGCACGGTGAAGTCGTCGCTGCCAACAAGCAGCGCCAATTTGGTGATAAAATAAAACAGCGGGGGATGGACCTCGATGTATTTGCTCTGATTGAGGATGAATTCATTGGAATGGGCGGCGGTCATGGGGACCAGGACTTCATCCATCCACAGCGAGGGCACGCCGAGATGATACAGCCCGAGGCAGACATAGAGGAGCAGGAAAATCAGGGCGAGGCGGTCCTGGAACACAGTCCTCAGGGAGATGGCGGTGTTGGATTCGGGCGGCATGGTCAGGGACATGATACGGACCTTTTCAGTGGGCAGCCCGGACTGGGCTGGCAGGGGCGGGGCTTGCCTGGGCGCGGCCCCGTTTCGGTTGTCGTCTCAGGCCGGGTCGTCGGTTTCACAACGGGCCACCAGCGGCTCAAAGGTGCCGGTTTCGGGCAGATAACTGAGCAGTTCGCCCTTTTGCAGGTCGAAGTACCAGCCGTGCAGATGGACCTCGCCGCGCATGACCCGGTCAAAGACCCAGGGGAAGGTCAGCAGGTTTTCCAGGGAAACGAGCACGGCGGCCTGTTCGCAGGCATGCTGGCGCAGGGCGATGTTTTTGCCCACGAGCTTGGCGTTGACCTCGCGCAGGGCCGGCTCGGCAATGCTGACCCAGGGGGCGATGAATTCGCCAAGTTCGGCGGTTTGGGGGTGCATCAGCGCCTGGATGCCGCCGCAACAAGAGTGGCCAAGGACGATGATGTGCTCCACGGCCAGCATCTTGACGGCATATTCCACGGCGGCGCTGACGCCGTGGTTGCCGGGCGAGGTTTCATACGGCGGCACGAGGTTGGCGACGTTGCGCACCACGAACATGTCGCCGGGTTCGCAGCCGGTCAGGATGGCCGGGTCCACCCGGGAATCCGAGCAGGCGACGACCAGTACCTTGGGGGTCTGCCCTTGTTTGAGATCGGTAAAAAAGGTGCTGCCGTCGCAGAAATAGGTGCGCTGGAAATTTTTAAAACCAGCCAGAAAGCGCGGGATATCTTTCATGGGCGGCAGGCTCCGTAGGCAGGGAAAGATGATCGGCAACGCGACAGGCGCGACGCCGGGGTCACAAAAAGTGGCCGTTTCACAGCCAATTGCCCGGTTTTGCCGGTGGCCGTCAAGCCGGCGGGGATGGCTTGCCGCCCCGCCGCCCTGTCGCCGGTCCAGCCCGGGCCGAGCCGGGCCAGTTTGGCGTGGAGACGTTCGTTTGGCTGTCCGGTCCGGCTATCGCCGGTCCAGTCCGGGCCAGTCCGGGCCGGCCTGGGTCGGGCCGGGCCGGCTCCAGACGGGCTGTCCGACGGCTACGCGACGCTTTCGGTTCTCCCTGGCCCGCCGCCGCCCCCCCTCCAGGCCCAGCCCGGCAATACCGCCGCCCGGCGACCGGCCCTGAAAAGGGTCACGTTGCGGCTGTCAGCTGGATTTCATTCGTCTTTATTATTTGGCAGGGACTCTCTAAAACCAAAGAAAAAGGCTGTTCGTAAAGGCCATAGATGAAATAATGGCCTGGAAAAAATATTTTAGCCGGCCCGCCCTTTACATCCCGGCAAATGGGCGTATCTGTCTCCTGTCGAGTCATTCAAACGAGCATTGATTTTTTGGATCTTGGGCTTTTCTGATGTGCAGCTCCAATTGATACGAAAATAAGTGCCAAAAACAGGAGCTAGAGCCCCATGTCCAAGAAACTCTACGTCGGTAACCTTTCGTTCAATTCCACCGAAGACGATATCCGCACCCAGTTTTCCACCTACGGTGAAGTCATCAGCGTCAACCTCATCACTGACCGCGAAACCGGCCGCCTGCGCGGCTTCGGCTTCGTCGAGATGGACGAGGAAGGCGCTCGTGCCGCTATTGCCGGCATGGACGGCCAGGAGTTCGGCGGTCGTAACCTGAAGGTCAACGAAGCCGAAGACAAGCCCCGCTCCGGTGGCGGCGGCGGTGGTCGCGGCGACCGTCGCTGGTAGGCCAAAAGCTTTCCAGGCGTCATAACGCCAGTGAAAGGGCCGGGACTTGTTCCCGGCCCTTTTTTTGTTTTTTGGAGGGTGCGGGCCGGCAGGAGTGGTCGATTGCGGACGAGGCGGGCCGCAAGGACATTTGGCCGGCAGTCCTGTCAGGCGCACTGCCGTTGGTCGGGCCGGCAGGACTGCCGGCCCGAGGCGGCGCAGCCTGGGCGGCTTCAAGCGACGCCGTCCGCCCGCCTGCCTTGCGACCCGGCCGCGCGGCCGGCGTCGCCGGGGAACAGGCGGGCCTCCGCAGGCCGCCCCTACTCCCCGGCGGCGCGCTTGAGCTTGCGGAAAATGGTCGTGCGGTCCAGGCCCAGGCGCTTGGCCGCCTCGCCGATCGAACCGAAATGGCTGATGGCTCCTTCGAGATAGTCCCGCTCGAAGGTCGAAATCACGTCCTTATAGGGTCGCTCCCAGTCCGGCTCGATGGCCGCCGGGGCGCTTGCGGCCAGGGACAGAGCCGGTTGCTGGGCAGCGGCTTCGGCAGCGGACAGCAGGCATTCCGTCACCCGCATGGCCGTCGGCAGATCGTCGGATTCGATGCAGCCGGAGTCGCAGGTGATGACCAGGCCCTCGATGAGATTTTCCAGTTCGCGCACGTTGCCCGGCCAGTTGTAGTGGGCCAGAATGCGTTCGGATTCGAGCGACAAGGTGGTGCGCTTGCGGTAGCGCGAACCGAAACGCTGCAAAAACATCCGGGCCAGGGGCAGGATGTCGTCGGGCCGGTCGCGCAGCGGCGGAATCTCCAAGACAGCCACCCGCAACCGGAAAAAAAGGTCGCTGCGAAAGGTGCCCACCCGGGCTTCGGCTTCGAGATTGCGGTTGGTGGCGGCAATGACCCGCACGTTGGTCTTTCGGCACTTGCTGGACCCGACCGGGGTCAGTTCCCGGTCCTGGAGCACGCGCAGGAGCTTGGATTGCAGCCCAAGCGGCATCTCGCCGATTTCGTCGAGAAAGATGGTGCCGCCGTCGGCCATCTCGAAAAAGCCCACCCGGCCCTTGGGATGGGCGCCGGTGAAGGCCCCGGGGGCGTAGCCGAACAGTTCGGCCTCGATCAGGTTCTCCGGGATCGAGGCGCAGTCCACTTTGACAAAGGGCTTCTCCCGCCGGGGGCTGGCCTCGTGGATCATGCGGGCAAAAAGCTCCTTGCCAACGCCGGTCTCGCCCAGGACCAGGGCCACGGCGTCGGTGGCGGCGATGCGCCGCAAAAGGTCCATGAGGCGCTTCATGGCCGAATTCTCGGCAATAAAGCTCGTAATGCCGCCGCCCTCGCGGATAAAGAAATCCATCTGGTGCTGATAGGTCTCGATCAGCTCCTGCTGGCGGGAGATGCGCTCGCGCATCCGGGCCATGAGCGTGATGTCGCGGGCATAGAGCACGACCAGGCTGACCTTGCCGTCCGGGTCGCGGATGGGCTTGCCGTCGATGGTCATGGACCGGTTGTCCCGGGTGACCTGGATGGAGGAGGCCGGGCGGCCCGTGGCCACGATTTCCGGGGTGATGGGGGCGATGTTGAACAGGCCCTCTTTTTTGAGTTCCTCGACGTTCTTACCGATGAGTTCAGACTTGCTCATGCCGGTGAGCTGTTCGTAGGCGGCATTGGCCTTGAGGGCGTAGCCGTCGCGGTCGGCAATGAACACGCCGTCCTCGATGCTGTCGAGGATGGCGTCGAGGTGTCCGGCCACGGGGTCGAGGGGGGATTGTACCTTTTTTCTCAAAACTGACCCCTTTCACGCACTGGTTTGTCACAATTTTCCCAAGCGACCGGGATTTCCCTGCTGCAATAGCGCAACTCGTGGCAAAGGTGCAACATGTTGCATTTCTGCCAAGTTGCCGATTTCGTTTGCTTTACTCCAAATCAGACAAAAAAAGATGATGCCAAATTGCAACACCCCGCAGTGGAGCAGGTGATTCATCTGATGTTTTATTTTATTCGTCAATGAAATGAGTATGTTAAAAAAATGGCACGGCCATTGCTTAAAGAGAGGCAAGAGCGCGCGATACACTGCAAATCAACTGCACATTTTTTATAAAGGAGACCGCCATGACCGCCACCACCACCACCACCACCAAGACCCGTCTCTCCGTTAAGCCCCTGGAACACTTCACTGTTGAAGGCACAAGCGAATGTTCCGCCTGCGGACGCGCCGTCAAGATGCAGCTGCTTATTGAGAACGACATCATCGTCGACGCCGGCGGTACGGTGGAAAGCTGCGGCTACAGCCGCGAATGCATGGCCGCACTCATCGCCACCATCAAGGGCATGAACACCATGGACGCCCAGACGGTGTCCAGCGAAGATTTTCAGCCGCTCATGACCCGCGTCATTGAAAAGCTCGGCTGCGACAATTGGTGTGTGGCGGCGCTGCGCATCGCCCTGCGCAACTACCGCCTCCGGGAAGCGGCCTAGGCACCCCGCTCCCCAGCATCGGACACAACCCGTCCCACGCGGGCGTCCGGGACAGGCCGGGAACCGACCGCCGCTATCGGTTCCCGGCCTTTGTTGCGCCCGGCCGCTTTGACAGCGCGCCCCCTCTTCCGTAGAGCATGGCAAGAAGTCTCACCCGACCACCACCACACCGGGGGACCAGCATGCGCCAGCCAAGCGTCGAGGATTTCCACGATATCGCCAGCCTTGGCGAAGACATTCGCCGCCACATTCTCTCCATTCTCGGCAACGACCTCTACCCGCCCGATCCCTTTCGCTATTACAGCGGGCTGGCCTATGCCATCCGCGACCGGCTGATCAAGATGTGGCTGGCCACCCAGAAGTCGTATTACGACTCCATGTCCAAACGGGTCTATTACCTGTCCATGGAATTCCTGCCCGGCCGCTTTCTCATGAATTACATCACCAACATGGGCATGGAAGACGGCTGTCGCGAGGCGGCGACCAAACTCGGCTATTCCCTGGATGATCTGGCCGAGGAGGAACGCGACGCCGGCCTTGGCAACGGCGGCCTGGGGCGGCTGGCCTCCTGCTACATGGACTCCGTCGCAACCCTGCGCATCCCGGGCTACGGCTATGGCATTCTCTATGACTACGGCCTGTTCCACCAACGCATCGTGGACGGCTGGCAGGAGGAGGAAGCCGACAACTGGCGTCGCCACGGCAGCCCCTGGGTGATCAACCGGGTGGAACATCTCTATGAGGTGCGCTTTTTCGGCCGCAGCGAGGCCTATACCGACTCCAAGGGGGCGCTGCGCTACCGGTGGGTGGACGCCGACACGGTCATGGCCATGCCCTGCGACATCCTGATTCCGGCCCACGGCGGCCGCCACGTCACCAACATGCGCCTGTGGGCGGCCACCTCGTCCACCGGCTTTTCCTTGCGCGACTTCAACCAGGGCGATTTCCTGGGAGCCATGCAGTCCAAGATCCTGTCGGAAAACATCTCCAAGGTGCTCTACCCCAACGACGAACCCATCCAGGGCAAGGAATTGCGCCTTCGCCAGCAGTATTTCCTGGTGGCCGCCACGCTGCGCGACATCATCCGCCGCCACAAGAAATCCGGCCCGTCCTTTGCGGATTTTCCCGATCAGGTGGCCATCCAGCTCAACGACACCCACCCCACCATTGCCGTGGCCGAACTCATGCGCATCCTGGTTGACGAGGAGTTCATGGGCTGGGACGAGTCCTGGGACATCTGCCGCCGCACCTTTGCCTATACCAACCACACCGTGCTGCCCGAAGCCCTGGAAACCTGGTCGGCCGACCTGCTGGGCCGGGTGTTGCCGCGCCATCTGGAGATCATCGCCGAAATCGACCGCCGTTTTCTCGAAGAGGTGGCCGCCGCCTATCCGGGCGACGGCGGCAAGCTGGCCCGTATGGCCATCATCGACCGGGGAAGCCACCGGGTGCGCATGGCCCATCTGGCCATCGTCGGCAGCCACAAGGTCAACGGCGTGGCCAAGCTCCACTCCGACATCCTGCGCGAAAAGGTTTTTCCGGACTTCGACGCCTTGTATCCCGGCAAATTCACCAACGTCACCAACGGCATAACGCCCAGGCGCTGGCTCAATCAGGCCAATCCGGCCCTTTCCAAGCTCATCACCGAACACATCGGCCCGGACTGGGTGACCGACCTCGACCAGCTGGCCCGGCTCCTGCCCCTGGCCGAGGACGCCGATTTCCGCGCCGCCTGGCGCTTGGCCAAGCGCGAGAACAAAAAACGCCTGGCCCGCTATGTCCTGCGCAAATCCGGCATCGGCATCAACCCGGACACGCTCTTTGACGTCCAGGTCAAGCGGATGCACGAGTACAAGCGCCAGTTCTTAAACGTCCTGCACATCGTGACGCTCTATAACCGCCTGCGCCGCAACCCGGACCTGTCCGTGCCGCCGCGCACGGTGCTGATCGGCGGCAAGGCCGCGCCCGGCTATTTCATGGCCAAGCGCATCATCCGGCTCATTACCGCCGTGGCCGAGACGGTCAACGCCGACGACGCCATCCGAAGCCGCCTGCGGGTGGTCTTTTTGCCCAACTACTGCGTGTCCCAGGCCGAAAAGGTCATTCCGGCCGCCGACCTGTCCCAGCAGATCTCCACCGCCGGCATGGAGGCCTCGGGCACGGGCAACATGAAGTTCGCCTTAAACGGCGCGCTGACCATTGGGACGCTCGACGGGGCCAATGTCGAGATCATGGAGGCGGTCGGCCGGGAGAACATCTTTATTTTCGGCCTGACCGCCCCGGAAGTGGAGGCTACCCGGGCTGCCGGGTATGACCCCAACCGCCGGGTCGCCGCCGACGCCGAACTGGCCGAGGCCCTGGACATGATCGGCCGAGGGTATTTCGCGCCCAAGGAACCGGACCTGTTCCAGCCGATTCTCGACAACCTGCTTCATAACGGCGACTATTATCTGGTCACGGCCGACTACCGGTCCTGCATCGAGGCCCAGGATGCGGTGAGTGCCCTCTACCTCGATCCGGAAGCCTGGACCGCGGCCTCAATCCGCAACACCGCCGCCATGGGGTATTTTTCCAGCGACCGGGCGGTCCTGGAATACGCCGCAAACATCTGGAATATTGCCCCGCTGGGAGAATAGCCGGCGGGTCCGGCCGACTGGCTGCTGCCCCAAACGCCATACGGGCGCGCAACCGCTTGTTGCGGTTGCGCGCCCGTATTTTGCGGCCTGGGCCGTGGACGGCTACTGGCCCTGAAGCAGCAGGCTGGTCGGGGGCACAACCCCTACGGCCTGCCTGATCGCCTGCCGCCAGTTGGCCGCGATGGTGCGGGTATTGTTGAGTGTCCGGCGATTATCCGCCGCATTGCCCGCAGTATACAGCACGCCGGTGGGGTAGCCCTTGTAGCTGACTTCCGGGTTGGACCAGTAATTGACCCGGGTGCAGGACGGACTGCAGTTATAGGCCATGATGGTGCGAAAAGCCGGCGAGGCGGCGGTCTGCTGGAAACCGTAGGCGTAGCTGTACAGGATCGAGCCGCCGGCATTGGCCCGGTCGTGGTGCGCTCCCTGGTTGTGGCCGCATTCGTGGGCAAAGGAATAATAGCCGGTGGCGCAGGAATAATCCACGACGTTGAAGGCGTTGGCTGCAAAGTTCGAACTCGTCGAGGTCATGAGATAGCCCAGGCCGCAGTACCATCCGTTGTTGATGAGCAGCGACACGATGTCGGCTCCATACTGGTTGCGCAGGGCGTGGATGTTGTCGATGACGCCGTCGGATGGATTCTGGAGGTTGCCCAGGGCGATGTCGAAGCCGGAACTCCCGGTATCCTCCACGTAGGCCACTTCCTGGGCATGGACCAGCCGGAAGCGTTGGATGACGCCGCTTTGGGCATACCCCTGGTTGGTTTCACTGAAGGCCAGGGCAATGCGCGCCTGCATGGCCGCCTCGCCGCCGGCCGCGGCCCGGGCCGAGGGCGTGTAGAGCACCATGACGTCGATGATCGAGCCGTCGTCGCCGGCAACCGCAGCGCCGCCCGAAGCGCCTGCGGCATCGGACGCGGCCGGGCCGGCATCGGGCGGCAGCTTTTCCTCTTCGTCAGGATAGCTTCCCTGGTCGATCTCCCGGATGACGTAGGTTCCCTCCCCGCTCCCGGTCGGCGTGATTTCGTAGAGCAGATTCCCGCTGGTGCGCACGATGCCGTACAGCGTGCCGGCCGTATTGGCAAAGCGCGTCTGGCCGCCGCTGGCTGCGTCGTTGTCGCCAACGAGCACCGTGGTCCCGGCCGTGCCTGCCCGCTCGGACTCCCGGGGCGTCATGGCGATGGTCACGTCGTCAAACAGATTGAGCGTCAGCGCGGCATCGGGCACGGCGGCCTTGCGGCCGTCGGCTGCCGCCGGGAACAGAGCGGCCTGATCGACAAGCACGGTGCGGCTTCGCAGCGCCGGCAGGGTTTTTCCCGGGGCCGGGACGGCCTTGGACTGGGTCTCGGAGGCTGCTGGCGCGGCCGTGAAGATGCCTGGAGTCGCCCCGGCCCGGACCGGGGCGGCCGGGAAGAGGAAAAGGACTGCCACAAGCAGGATGCCGGCGCGAATCAGATCCATGGCGCTCTCCAAGGGGGGCTGTGAGGTCAAGCAAACACTACATCATTCGTAGAAAATATGGCAAGACCCTTCTCCGGGGCGTCAGGGTGCCGGCGAACGGCGGGCTATAACCGGCGCAGCCAGGCCGCCGCGGCCAGAAGGGCCAGCAGCGGATAGAGCGGCCACAGGACCCCGGTCAGCAGGCAGGCGGTCACGGCCACGGCCAGAACGCCGGCATACAGACAGGCCTCGACGTACGGGCCAAGGCCGCGCAACGGACTGGTCCAGCCCTGGAAATCCAGGAGCCGGGAGTTTTGCCGCTGGGTTTCGGACCCGGAGGCGACTTCCGGATGGCCCGTGCGGGAGTCCGGCGTACCCGGCCGGCTCCCGTCAGCCTGATCGGTCGGCCGGGGCAACTGCCCCGGCGAGCCGGTCCCGGAGATCGGGGCCTCGACGCCGTCGCCGTCGCCATCCTCGCCCCCGCCCCGGCCGGACTGGAGCTTGTGGCCGCACAGGGCGCAGACCCGTCGGTCGTCGGGATTGTCGCTGCCGCATTTATTGCAATGCATGGCGTCTTTCGTCCGGTCGATTTGTTGACAACATGATTGGGAAGCATAGATGGAAAAGGTTCTACCCGCCACCAAAACCGAGGAAGGCGCATGGAGACGATCCTGACCGGCTACTCTGTCAATCCGGTATGCTGCAACGGCTGCGGCGCGTGCGCCGCCATGGCCCCGGAATTGTTTGCCATGGACGAGGTCAGCGAAAAGCCCGTGCTTCTGCTCACGGAAGCGCCTGTGGAAGACGTGGAGCGGGCCATGGCCTTTTGTCCCCACGACTGCATCGAAAGCGAATAACCCCCTTCCAGGCCCGCCCTAATGCCCGGCCGCCGCCGTCCGATAGGATGCTGGCGGCGGTTTTTCCGTGCGTCGCCTGGGAGGCCGTCATGGCATGCCGCAAACGAGTGTCCGTCATTGAGACCCTGGACCGGCTGGGATTGCTTAAATACCTGCTCGCTTCGGGGATTACCGTCCTGGCCTTTGTCCTGACTGCCGGAGCCTTTTGCTACGAACAACTGCAAAAGCGCCCTCCCCGGCTTTCCGAGGCCGCCAGGGCCGTCCTGGCCCGGGAGACGCCGCCCGGCCACACACCCGGCTACGCCCTGCGCGCGCCGGTCAGCCGTCAGGCCCGATTTTCCGCCGACGCCGACGCCCAAACGGGTTTTTCCTTCTACGATCTGAGCGACCGGGAAACACCCCAGTCCCTGGCCGACAAGCTGGCCAACAAACGCTTTCGCGTGACCCGCGGCCAGGGCCAGTCCTGCAACTTCGCCTATCCCCTGACCGCTCCGGCCGGCGACAAGGAAGCCGTGGCCGCCTACATCCGCGATCTCGGCCGGGATTGCTGCGCCGCCGCCCAGGCTCTGCCCGGACAGCTGGCCACCTATGCCTTTACCCGCACCCAGGAGAAGCCCGCCGGCAAGGACACCGGCAAGGGAGCCGCCCCCATTTCCGGCGCTGCCGTGTTCTCCGAAGTCGGCGGCGGCCTTTTAACCCTCAATCTGCGCTTTTCCGACAATGCCGAAGGCTACGGCGCCACCCTCGCCAAACACCTAAGCGACCGCTTCGGCCCGCCCTCGCCCATGGGCCGGGACGGTTCGGCCTGGGCCAGGGACAAAGGCCTGGTCACCGTGACCCGGACCGGCCACGCCTTGCAGGTGGCCGTCTACTACGCCGCCAATATCGAACGCCACGCCGCCCACACCGCCCGGCTGGCCGACCGGCCCGTGCGCCAGCCGCCCCCGGCAACCGGCATGGCCGTGGCCGAGGCGTTTTGAGGGGGGGAGCCTCCGGCGGCCAAAGGGACTGAGTCCCTTTGGAATCCCCTCCTGGGGGAGTTTGCTGTGACTGCGGGCGTTGCCCGGCTGGTGGCCAGGGGGTGTGGGAAGACGTCGGGAAGGCTCAGGAAAGCAGGCGCAGCCAGCCCAGCGACGCGCCGCCAGTGGCCAGCGGGACATCGGCCGGCCCGGGCAGGGGCGGCTCGGCCGGAAAGGCCTCGGCAAAGGGCATGCCGGCCAGATGCTCGTCGGGATGGGCCAAAAGAATGCGGCCGTGGGGATCGGCCACTGCCAAGGGCCGGTCGCAGGCGGTCAGCACAGCGGCCAAAATGGCTTTGTACAAGTTCACGGCCGCGTCCGTGGCGCAGGGCTGCTGCCGACTGCGGCGGGTGATGGCCATTTCCAGATTGGCTTTGAGATCAAGCAGTTTGACGGGCTTTTGGATGTAGCCGGCCGCGCCGGTGCCGGCCACCCGGTCCATGATGTCATGGTCCACGGTGGCGGTTAAAAAAATGACCGGCACGCCCAGACTGTCGATAATGCCCTTGGCTGCGGTCACGCCGTCCATGGGACCGGCCAGATTGATGTCCATGAGCACCACGTCGGGACCGAGGCTCCTGGCCGCATCCACGGCTGCCTCGCCGGTCTCGATGACATCGAGCACGGTATAGCCCAGACGTCCGAGTATCTTCTCCGCCACCCGGGCCGAAAGGGTATCGTCCTCGACAATGAGCACCGAACGTGATTTGCGGACCGTGTCCTCCATCTCCGCCCTCCCCTGGGCCGCGCTAACTTTTCCCGGCCAACAGGATCTTTTTATGGGCGTCCTGGATTTTGTAGTACAGGTCGTCCATTTCCGCCGGCTTCATGAGATAGTCAAAGGCCCCCTGCTCCATGCCGCGAATGGCCACATCCACGTTGGCATGGCCGGTGAGCATGATGACCTCGGTCCGGGGATGGGCCTGTTTGATGCGCGAAAGCGTCTCCATGCCGTCCATGCCGGGCATTTTGACGTCCAGCAGCACCACGTCCACAGGGTTGGCTGCCAACGATTCCAAGGCCTGTTCGCCACTATGGGCCATGCCGACCTCCAGCCCCCGACGCATCAGACGCTTGCGCAGCGTTTCCACATAGCTTTCTTCGTCATCCACCAGCAGTACCCGCACGGACTCGCTCACAAGTATTCCTCCGATTGGACGTGGAAAAGTGCCCATTTCATAGCTGCGCGCCAGGGGAAAAGCAACCGCCGGCATTTTGACAAAATCCGAAGCCCCACCGATACTTGCCCGTAAAGGAAGAAACACATGCGCGAACTTGACCGCACCGCTCTCATGGGGCTGGCCCGTCTGGCCGGACACGCGGTCCTGGAACTCTACCACGGCAGCGTTGCCGTGGAAATGAAAGATGACCAGACCCCGCTGACCACCGCCGACACCCGGTCAAACGAGATCATCCTGGCCGGGCTGGCCCAGCTCTTCCCCGACATCCCGGTGGTGGGCGAGGAAACCGCCAATGCCCCCTACGCCGTCCGTCAGCGGTATTCCCGGTGCTTCGTGGTCGATCCCCTGGACGGAACCAAGGAATTTCTCCACAAAAACGGTGAATTCTGCGTCAATATCGCCCTGGTCGAACACGGCCGGCCGGTCTTCGGCGTCATCCACGCCCCGGTGGCCGACACGCTCTACGCCGGCGGCCCGGACATCCCGAGCACCCGTCGCGTGGCCGACGGCCCGTCCGAGGCCATCCGGGTGCGCCGTCCGGCCCCGGACGAGCCGCTTATCGCCGTGGCCAGCCGCTCCCATCCCTCGCCTGGACTGGCCGCCTACCTGGAACGCTTCCCCGGCCTGCGCTGCATCAGCCGGGGCAGCGCGCTGAAATTCTGCGCCCTGGCCGAAGGGGCCTGCCACCTCTATCCGCGCCTGGGACCCACTTCGGAATGGGACACCGCCGCCGGCCACGCCATCGTGCTCGGAGCCGGCGGGACCATGACCGCCCTGGACGGGTCGCCCTTCCTCTACAACAAACCCCAACTCCTCAACGGACCATTTCTCGCCCACAGCCTGGACGTGGTCGATAGGAGGCTGTTTTTCTAGGAGAAGAGAAAGAGTGCCTCCGGCGGCCAAAGGGCAGTGCCCTTTGGAAACCCACTTGGGGGACGGTTGGTTTGCCCGGGTACGCTGCCAAGCAGGTGAGCGGAAGTTGTGCAGGAAATAACGGGATGGGGCCGGGGGAGAGGCCCCCGGCCCCCTGTAACGGGACGTTTTTCAAGAGACGCTGGCGGGTCAGGCGGCCGGTTCTTCGTGGCTCAGACAGTGGATGGTGCCCAGGCCCCAGACCAGATCCACGGCTGAAATGCCCACCACCTCGCGGCCCGGAAAGGCTTCGGCCAAAATGCCCAGGGCCAGCCGGTCCCGGGCGTCGTTGAAGGTCGGGACCAGCACCGCCCGGTCGGCAATGAGAAAATTGGCGTAACTGGCCGGCAGCCGCTGGCCCCGAAAGACCAGCGCCCGGGGCATGGGCAGGTCGATCACCTGCAAACTGCCGCCATCGGCCAACCGCACGCCTTCCAACCGTTCCCGGTTCTCGGCCAACAGCGCATAATTGGCGTCGGCCGGATCGTCTTCCCGGCACAACACCACCGTCTGCGGGTCGACGAACCGGCACAGATCGTCCACATGGCCATGAGTGTCGTCGCCGGCAATGCCCTTGCCCAACCAAATGACGTTCTGCGTCCCCAGATAGTCCCGGAACACCGCTTCGTACTCAGCCCGGCCAAAGCCGGGATTGCGCACCTGGACCAGGGGATCAAGCAGGCATTCCTCGGTGGTCAGCACGTCGCCCCGGCCGTTGCCGTCCATGCCGCCGCCCTCCAAGACCACCCGCCGGCCGTCATGCATCGCCGGCACGACCGGAAGGCCCAGCTCCCGGCACACCGCCGGCCCGACCGCGTCATCGAGCAAATGGTCCGGATACTTGGCCCAGCCCGTGAACCCGAAATCGACGGCCACAATCTGCCCGGCCCGGCGCACGAAAAACGGCATGAAATCCCGGGTCCAGCCCCGGTCCATGGGAGCCGTGAACCACTCCACCAACGCCGTATCCGCCCCCACGGACGCCAGCACCCGCTTGGCGGCCGCTTCCTGCTTCCCGTCGCGCACCAGCAGCCGCACCCGTTCGCCAGCCCCGGTCAGCTTGCGCACCATCTCGCCATAGACCCAGGCAATCGGCGCAAACCGGCCCGGCCAGTCCGAGGCATTGCCCGGCCAAGCCAACCACACCGCCGTCTGTTTCTCGAATTCCGCAGGCCATTGTACGGTCATATGCACTCCTGAGGGCGATGCGAGGAGAGGAAGACCTGGGGGAGGGAACCCCTTTTTGGAAAAAAGGGGTTCCCTCCCCCAGACCCCCACCCTCCCCAAAAACTTTTTAAAGGGGGAAAGCCAGCCGTTTTGCCTGTCAGGCAGGACGCCGAACCATTGTGGCCCCACGGCAATAATTTACAAGAATACCTGTCAACAGACCGGAATAAAATACTATTTCATGCACCTGACAACCCTGTCCGGTCGTTCTTCCTCGAACCTGCCGGCCCCGTCTTCGGGGCCGAGGGCCGGTTGGGGTTGGAATGGGGGGCGATGAGCCAGCCGCGCCAGCGGCGGCAGCATCGCCCCTCATTCCAACCCCATCTTGGGACGTTCCCGCACCCGACCACGCCTCCAACCCGCTTCCCGCCTTCCCACCCACCCTATCCGGGGGTCCGGGGGGATGATCCCCCCGGCGGGTCCAGGGCAGCGCCCCGGCGGGTCCAGGGCAGCGCCCTGGTGGGTCCAGGGCGCTGCCCTGGTGGGGTCTGGGGCAAAGCCCCAGCAGCAGCAAGCTGCTGCTACACCTGTCGGCAGACGTAGAGGACAAGGCCGACGACGGCAAGGGTAATGCCGGCCAGTCCCAGGGGACCGGGCCAGGGTGCGGCCAGGAGCAGGGTTTCGCCGAGCAGGCAGAAGACGACTTCCAGGGCCTGGGTGGCGTCGGTGGCGGCCAGTTCGTAGGCGTTTTTGGCCCGACTGCGGGCGCGCAGGAAGAGTGTGGTGGCGATGACGCCGGAGAAAAGGGCCACCAGGGCGGTCTGGGTGATTTGTCCGTGGCTGGGTGGCGGCGGCTGGATGACGGCGATGAGGATGAGCCAGAAGGGGATGGAGCCGATGGTCAGGAGCAGGGTGGGGGTGCGTCCGGCATCGAGGCAGGGCTGGTCGATGCGCGGGATGCGTCCTTTGCCGCCGTGGCGGGCTTCCCAGACGAGCTGGTTGCCCAGCGGATAGGCGAGGGCGGCGACGAGGACGGCGGCCACGCCCCAGAGGTTGCCGACGCTGGCAGAGGCGCTGGCCTGTTCGTAGTTGACCATGACGATGCCGGCAAAGATGGCGGCGGTGAAGGCGAGCCCTTTTTTGGGCACGCGCCGGCCGAGCAGGGCGAGCACCAGCGGGGTGGCCAGGATGGTGGCCTGCCAGGTGGTGGCGGTGACCCAGCCGGGAGAGTAGGCGGCGGCCAGGGTGACGCCGGCGTAGAAGACGCCAAAGCCGATGGAGCCGGCCAGGGTCCAGAACAGGGGGTTTCGCAGGAACAGGCGCAGGGCGTCGGCCACGGCTTTGGGACCGCCGGCGGCCAACGTCCACAGGAGCAAAACCGGCAGCATAAAGGCGTAGCGCAGGCTGGCGGCCCAGAGCCAGTGGCCGCCTTCCAGGCTCATGGCCCGGTTGAGGATGAAGGTCGAGCTGAAAAAGAGCGCTGCCAGTGCGCCGAGGAGAACGGTCCGGGCCATGGGGCGGGCGTCTAGGCCAGTCCGGTTTCGGCGGCCACGTCGGCAATGGCGGCAATGGCCAGGGTGAGGAATTCGTCGAGCGGCAGGCCGGCCTTGTCGCATTCGAGGATATTGGCCCGGCGGACGTTGGCGGCAAAGGCCTTGTCCTTCATCTTCTTTTTGATGCTTTTGGCGGCCATGCCCTGCATCTTGTCGGGCCGCACCAGGGCGGCGGCGCTGATGATGCCGGTGACGGATTCGGCGGCACGCAGGGCGAAGTCAAAGGCGGTGGTCGGGGCGTGGCCGGTGTATTCGTCGTTGTGGGCGGCGATGGCGTCCAGGGCCTCGGCCGGCAGGGCGTTTGCGGGGAGGTGGTCGCGAAGGGCCAGGCCGTGGCGTTCGGGGGTGGCGGCGGTGGCCGGGTAGTCCAGATCGTGGAGCAGGCCGGTTACGCCCCATAGTTCGGGGTCCTGGCCCAGGCGGGCGGCCAGGGCGCGCATGACGGCCTCGGTCTGGCGCCCATGGGCGAGCAGGCCCGGGTTGGGGTTCTGGGCCTTGACCAGGGCCAGGGCGGCGGCGCGGTCGATCATGACGGCTCCTTGGGCGCGGCCGGGGCAGCCGGAGCGGCCGGGGCCAGGGCGTCGAGGTCGGTTATAACGTCCTTGAGCACGCGCTGGGCAAAGGCGATGGCCACGCGCTTGGCGTCTTCAAGGGTGGGGATCTTGTCTTTGAGCGAACGCTTGCCCACGGTGATCTTCCAGCCTGGCGCGCCCATTTTTTCATGGACGACGGCCACAAGCAGGGCTTTGCCGAGATTGATGTAGTGGGTGCTGTCGTCGTGTCTGGTCCATTCCAAGGTCATAATGCCTCCCGTTCGGCGGGTGGATGGGATGGCTTGGCTTACCACGTCGCCGGGGCGGGGGCAAAGGCGGCGGACGATGGAAAACCGGCCGGGCCAGGGATGCGCCGGGGCAGGGCGAACGAAGCCCTGCGGTCGGCAATCAGGCGCAGGGCGGCCGGATTGGAAGTCTAGGCCGTGGCGAAGCGCACTTCCACGCGCAGCCCCGGACCCGTGGCGAAGTGAAGTTCGCCGGCCAACTGGCGGGTCAGTTCCTTGATGAGCGTCATGCCCATGGATTGGGTCGTTTCCAGATCGAATTCCGGGGGCAGTCCTCGGCCGGAATCGGCCACCAGGATTGTAGCCTGGCCGTCAGTCAGGCGCATGCGCACGGTGAGTTGGCCGGGCTGGCCCGGGAGGAAGGCGTGCTTGCAGGCGTTGGTGATGCATTCGTTTAGGAGCAGGCCGCAGGGCACGGCCTTGTCGAGATGGAGATGGAAGGTCTGGCAATCGCAGGTCACGGCGACAGTGGCCATGGTGTGGCGGAAAATCGAGGCCAGGGACTGGGTCAGGGTCTGGGCGTATTCGGCCATGTCGATGGTGGAGAGATCGCCGTGCTTGTAGAGTTGCTGGTGAATAAGCGCCATGGAGCGGATGCGCGTCTCCAGGCGGGCGAAGCGGTCGCGTTCGCCGTCGCTGGCTGCTTCTTCGGCCTGGATGTTGATAAACCCCAGGATGATTTGCAGGTTGTTTTTGACCCGGTGGTGGATTTCGGCCAATAGCACCTGTTTTTCGTCCAGGGAACGCTGCACCACGTCCTTGGCCCGTTCCAGGTCGGTGATGTCGGTGATGGCGGCGATAAAACCGGTCCGCTGTGCCGGGGCCGTCCCGGTATCATGAACGGCAGTGGTTTCACTCCAGTCAATGCGCACGTCCAGGATGCGGCCGTCCCGGGTCTTGCTCTTGATGTTGCAGATCCCCTTGGCCGGACTGCCCGGTTCCCCTGGCTGCAGCAGGTTGCGGATACGGTTTTTGCCGAGTTCGTCGGCGGCCAGGCCGCATATATTGGTGCCCAGAAGCTGGCGCGGGCCGTAGCCGAAGATGGCGTCGAAGGAGGGGTTGGCAAAGCGGAACATGCCGTTTTTGTCCAGCTCGACAATGCCGGTGGGCAGGGTGTCGACGAGCAGGCGGTAGCGGGCCTCGCTTTGGCGCAACCGGTCTTCCAGCCGCTTGTGGGCGGTCAGGTCGTTTATGACGCCGACCAGCCCGGCCGGACGGCCGGCGGCGTCGGGGTAGGCCGACTTGCCAACGACCAGATGGCGGGGCTGGCCGGCGGCATCGACAAAGGCCGCTTCATGGCTGAAGGCTGCCCGCGGCGACAGGCTTTCGAGGTCGATGGAGCCGAACAGCCCGGTCTGATCGTCGGGAAAGACCTCCTCGGGCCTGCGACCGGCCAGTTCGTCGCGGCCGCGTCCCACCAGCCGGCAGAAACTCTCGTTGACGCCCATGAGCCGACCTTCGGCGTCTTTGTAGAAAATCGGGTTGGGGATGGATTCAATCAGGGTCTTGAGAAACAGGTTTTGCTCCTCAAGTCGTCTGCCGGCCGTTTCCAGGTCCTTTGTGCGCCGCCGGATTTCCTCTTCCAGCCCCTGTTGGTAGCGGGCGTTTTCGGCCAGAAGCCGGGCGCGTTCCAGAGCTTTACGAACGGCGTGGAGGAGGACGGCCATGTCGGGCAGGGGTTTGGTGATAAAATCCCAGGCTCCCAACCGGATGGCCTGCAGGGCGTCCTGCAACAGGCCTGTGCCGGAGACGACGATGGCGGGAACGTCCGGGGCCGATTCGCGCAGGCTGGCCAGGACCTCCAGGCCGTCCATGACCGGCATGCGCAGGTCGATAAGCACCAGATCCGGGTGTTCGGCGGCAAAAAGGGCCAGTCCCTCCCGGCCGTCTGCCGCCTGGAGCACCCGGTAGCCGTGGCTCTCCAGGTACATGGCCATGGCTTCGCGCAGGATCTCGGCATCATCCATGGTCAAAATGGTGGCTGGCCTCGTTTCGGGCATAATCAACCTCACGGAACGGCGAGCAGTCGGCGCAGGGCTTGGGCCAGGTATGAGAGATCCGCGGCCGGTTTGGTAAAGAGGAAATCCGGTGTGACGCCGGCCGCCAGGACCTCCGGGCTGAGGAAAACGCCGGGCGAGCCGGTGTAGATGAGAAATTTGAGCCGGGGCCACAGGCCATGGGCTTTTTCAATAAATTGCAGGCCGGACAGGCCGGGCAGGCGGATGTCCACCACGACGGCCTGGCAGGACAGGCCGGGCAGCAAGGCCAGGGCGTTTTCCGCGCTTACCGCCTGAAATACGATAAAGCCTTCGTTTTCCAGGAAAAGAGACAGGCTTTCGCGCAGCAGCTCCTCGTCGTCAAGGACCAGCACGACAGGTTGGTCTGGCGTCATGCCGTTCCTCCTCGGGGTGGGCGCGGCAAACAGGGCAGGGTGACGGTGCAGACGGCTCCCTGGCCCGGAGTGGAATCCATGCGAATGGCCCCGCCGTGGTTGTTGACAATGATGAAGTAGGACACCGACAGGCCCAGGCCCGTGCCTTCGCCCTGGGGCTTGGTGGTGTAAAACGGCTCGAAGATTCTGGCCCGCACGGCTTCGTCCATGCCGGGACCATTGTCGGCCACCGTGATTTCCACGGCCTCGGGCAGGGGACGGATGCCGACGGTGATGGTCGGTTTCCGGGTCGGGTCGGTGGTCGCGGCCAGGGCATGGGCGGCATTCTTGAGGAGATTGAGCAGCACCTGCTCGATTTCCGTGGCCGCGCAGACGACCTCGACCGGATGTTCCGGATAGTCGCGAACTATGGTTATATGTCTGAAATCATATTTCTTTTTAAGATCATAGTCACTTTCGGCCAGGGCCAGGCTTTTGTCCACCATGGTCCGGACGTCAGCCGGGGCCTGGCGTGAATCGCTTTGCCGGGAAAATTCCAGCATACTGGCCACAATGCCGGCGGCGCGCACCCCGGCCTCACGGATGCCGGCAATGAACTTAAGCACCTTGCGGGCCTCCAGATAGGCGCGCACGGCTTCAACCGTAATCCCGGCCTGGGCAGCGGCCGCCTGATTGGCCGGGATGGCCGGATCGAGCTGCATTTCCACGACCTGGGCGGCCTGGAGGATGCTGCCCAGCGGATTATTGATCTCATGGGCCATGCCGGCGGCCAGCCCGCCGACGCTCATCATTTTTTCGGTCTGGATCATGAGTTCGCGCAGCCGTTCGCGTTCGGTGATGTCGTCGATGCGGATAACCACGCCGTCGACGCCATTGGCCACCAGCGGATAAAACAGCATGGTGACGAGGTCGCAGTCGCCATTGTGGCACAGGGGCATGCGTTCGAGGACCATGCTGCGGCGTTCCCGCAGGGCGGCTTCCATGGTGCGCCTATGCTCGGCAAGAAAGGGCACGGCGGTTGCGGCGTCGCTGCCGATGACGGCTTCGCGGGTTCGGGCGAACAGGGCCACGGCCTGGGCGTTGAAATGGCTGACGCGGCCGGCGGCGTCCACGCCGATGATGGCTGAGGGCATTGATTCGAGGATATTGCTTAACTGGTTGCGCACCTTGTCCAAGGCCCTGGCGGCCTGGGCCAGTTGCTGTTCCCTGATCTCAATGGTGTCGGCCATGGCATTGAAGTTGCGGCCAAGTTGCCCCAGTTCCAGGGCTCCGAGGGAGGAGTCGACCCTGGTCGACAGGTCGCCGCCGGCCAACCGGGCAGCCGCAGCGCCCAGGGCGGCGAGGCCGCGTCCGATGGCGGCCTGTCCGGCCAACCGGGCAATGACCAGGGCCAGCAACGTGGCCAGACCGGCCAGGGCCAGTCCCCGGGAGAGCAAGGCGTCGGCGTTGGCATAGGCTTCAAAGAGGGCGCTGGTGATCACGATGGTGAGGTAGGGCGGTTGGTCTGGGGCCAGACGCAGACGGATAAAACTGAAGATGGCTTCCTGGCCGGTCGGCCGCGAGCCGATGAAAACCCCCTCGTCTGCCGCGCTGTCGCGCATTCTGGCCCAGGCCGGAGGGTGGGCCTGTTGCCCCAGAGGGTAGGCGGGGTTGGCCGGAGAGGCGATCATGCGCCGCCCCTGGTAGTCGAGCAGGGTGACCCGGGCATGGGGGGGCATCACCAAGCCTTGCAGCATCCGTTCGTAGCCGTCGAGATAATAGGACAGGCCAAGCACGCCGGACATGGCGCCGTCGGCGTCGTGCAACGGCACGGCGAAGACCATGATGGGCTTGCCGCTCGAACGGCCCAGGATGAAATCGCCCACGCTCGGGGCGTTGGTCGCCGCCACATCCTGGAAATATTTGCGGTCGGAAAGATCGATGTCCAGAAACGACCGCAGGCCCGAAGCCGTGACGCGACCGGCGGCATTGGTCATAAACAGATTGGAAAGTTCCGAATGCTCGCGCAGGATGGAGGCAAAAAGGACGCTTGCCGCCGGCCGGTCCTGGCTTCTGACCGGTTCGGCGGCGGCCAGGACGCCAAGCAGGTTGATGGCCTGGGCGGTAATGGTGCGCTGGGCCACGGCCAGGCTGTGGGAGACGATGGAGAGCTGGTAGATGGCCTCGGCTTTGGCCCGGCTGCGGGCGTCGAAGCTGGTCCAGACGATGGCCGTCATGGCCGGCAGAGCCGCCAGGAGCACGACGCCGACCAGTATCGTGGTGATGGACCCGCCTGTGAGCCGCGTCCAAAGCGCCTGGAGAGGGATTCTCATCCCTATCCTCAATACCAATTCCCTTAAATTGTCCAGCTTCCGGGCTAGCGCCCCGCCCTCAGCGCGGCTGGGTCAGCCCTGGGGAGCGGCACGGCAAAAAAGCGCGCGCAGATGCCCGTCCTCCTGGGCCACAGTGAGCAACCAGCCCGAAACCGTGGCCAACTGATCCTCAAGCACCGCCCTGGCCTTGGGGGGCACCAGAAATTCCAGTTCGCCGGCCCGGGAAAGTCGGAGATACCAACCTATCTCCAGCCCCAGGCCTCAGCACATCTGGCGCAGATCAAAGGAAAGGCGCTCGCCGGCCATGGGAACTCCTACAGTTTGTCGAAATAAATCAGCACGCCCATGACCACGAAGGCCACGGCAGCGACCTTCTTGATGATGTCAGGCGACACGAAATTACAGATGAACTGGGCGAAGATCACGCCCAAAAGCGACGTGGCGACCAGGGCCAGCGAAGAACCGGCAAACACCACCCAGGGGTTCCTGGAGTCGGCGGCGGTCAAGATGCAGGCCAGCTGCGTCTTGTCGCCAAGCTCGGCCACGAAAATCGTGGCAAACGTCGTTGCTAACAGTTTCCAGTCCATGCAGCCCTCATCGCTTCACAACCAATGGATTCAACCACACACGGGACGGATTCGCCCCGGCCAGACCTCACTTCCCGCCCGGCAACCCCATGCCCGGCTGCATCACCCGGCCGGTCCAGTCCGTTTCGTAACCGCCAAGCTCATGGACCCGGGTCTTGAAGGCGGCACTGTCCACCACCTCGAACACCGCCCGGATCTTGGGATCGTCCAGATAGGCCGTGGGCACAACCAGATCGTAGCGTTCCCGGGCCAGCGGCACGAAGTCCAGGCCCAAGGCCTTGGCGGCGGCATAGACGCCCAGGCCGCAGTCGGCCGCTCCGGTGTGGATGTTGACGGCAACGGCCATGTGGGTGTGCTCCTCGCGGTCGTAGCCCGACACCCGGCCCGGTTCGATGCCGGCCTGGGCCAGATGGTAATCAAACAGTATCCGGGTTCCGGCTCCGCGCTGGCGGTTTAAATAGCGCACCGCGCCGTCGGCCAGATCGGCCACGCCGGCAATGCCCAGCGGATTGCCCGGGGCCACGATCAGGCCCTGCTGGCGGATGGCCAGATTGATGACGGTGACGTCCAGGCCGGAGAGGTACTTGGTGAGGAACGGGAAATTGTAATCGCCGGTGGCCGGGTCAAAAAGGTGGGAACCGGCGATCATGGCCGCGTCGTTTCGCAGGGCGATAAGCCCGCCCATGCTGCCCACATGGCTTGAAGCCAGCCGGATCGAGGGCAGCCGGCGCATGAGCAGATCGGCCAGGATGTCCAGCGTGTTGTCGTGGCTGCCCACGCACACCAGCGTGCGTTCCAGTTCGCCGGCGTCCACGAGCAGTTCGGCCGTGACCTCGGCTCCGGCCTCCAGGCCTTCGGCCTCGGCCGGCAGCTGGGTCACGGCCTGGGCCTTGGTCATGGTGGAGATGCTGCCCGCTCCACGCGACAGGGGCAGGGCCACATAGCGATCTCCCACCTGGCCCACGGCCAGACGCACGAAATCCACCATGCCCAGGCGCGAAGGGACGCTGCGGGCCAGAGACGTCGTCACCGTCTGACGGCGACGAGGCTCGGAGCGCGTCAGCCAGCAGGCCAGGGGATAGAGCAGCCGCTCGAAACACACCACCGCGCTGACCGGATAGCCCGGTGCGCCAACGAGCAGCTTGCCGCCCTTGGCCACGCCCAGAAGCGACGGCTTGCCCGGCATGGCAGCCACGCCGTGGACCAGCACCTGGCCGAAGCGTTCCATGGTGGCCCGGGCGAAATCCTTGCTGCCGGCCGAAGACCCGGCCACGGTCACCACGATGTGGGCGTCCGATTCCAGACCCTCTTTGACCGCCTGGGCCAGGGCTTCGGGATCATCGGGCACCGGCGGCACCCGGTGGCAGGCAAAGCCCCATTCGTCGGCCAGGGCGCACAGCAGCATGGAATTGCTCTCCACCACCTGGCCCGGCCCGGGAGCAGGGCGGGTGGTGAAATCCATGACCTCATCGCCGGTGGGGATGACCCGGATGCGGATTTGTTCGTAAACTGAAACGTCATACGCCCCGCACGACAACAGCGCCCCCACATCGTAGGGCGAAATGCGGCGATGGCCCGGCAAAATCATCTCCGTGGCCACAATGTCCTCGCCGATGCGCCGGACATGGGCAAACGGGGCCACCGGCGACTCGATGGTGGCCGCCTCGCCGTCCATGACCACGTTTTCGATCATGATCACGGCGTCATAGGAGGCCGGCATGGCATGGCCGGTGTTGACGAAGACGAAATTCTCGCCCTGAACCAGCCGGACCGGCGATCCTTCCCGGGCGGCAAAGGTCTCGGCGGCGCGCACGGCAATGCCGTCCATGGCCGCGCTGTGGTAGGTGGGCGAGGAGTACAGGGCCATGACCGGCTCGGCCGTGATGCGCCCGGCCGAGCGCTCGGCCCCGATGCGCTCCACGCCCACCAGCGTCTCCCGATCAAGCTCGGCCATCACCCGCGACAGCGCTTCTTCAATAGGAATCGTGCGCAGATAGATATTGCGTCTCACGGCGACCTCCGGTTGTGTGGGGGAGAATGCGGGGGGAGGAAACCCCTTTTTGGAAAAAGGGGTTTCCTCCCCCCGCGCCCCCCTCTTTCCCCAAAAACTTTTAACGGGGATGGGTGTTGCGATGCCATTTACCCCCGTTAAAATTCTCATTTCCGGGGGTCCGGGGGGATGATCCCCCCGGCGGGGTTCGGGGCAGCGCCCCGATTTTCCTCTCTTTCTCTCTTACTCCCCGTACAGCTTGCCTAAACCACCGTACGCGTCGATACGGCGGTCGCGCAAAAAGGGCCAGTGGCGGCGGGTGGTTTCGATGGTCTGGGGGTTGATCTCGGCCAACAGGATATCTTCGGCCGTGATGCCGGCCTGGACCACGATCTGGCCGGACGGGTCGGCCACGAAGGAGGAGCCCCAGAATTCCAGGGTTTCGCCGTAGCCTTCGCCCGAGCCTTCGGTGCCCACCCGGTTGACGGCGGCCACGTAGAGACCGTTGGCGATGGCGTGGCTGCGTTGGATGGTGATCCAGGAATCGCGCTGGCGTTCGCCGTATTCGGCCTTTTCGCTGGGATGCCAGCCGATGGCCGTGGGGTAGAAGATGACCGATGCGCCAAGAAGGGCCGTGGCCCGGGCCGCTTCCGGGAACCACTGGTCCCAGCAGATCAGCGTGCCGATGGGGCCAAAGGGCGTGGCAAAGGTCTTAAACCCCAGGTCGCCCGGGGCGAAGTAGAATTTCTCTTCAAAGCCCGGATCGTGGGGAATGTGCATTTTGCGGTAGACCCCGGCCTGGCTGCCGTCCGGGTCGAGCACGGCCAGGGAATTCTGGTAGCAGCCGGGGCCGCGCCGCTCAAACAGCGGCGCCACGACCACCACGCCGGCCGCCTTGGCCGCTTCGGCCATGGCCGTGGTGGTGGGGCCGGGGATGGGTTCGGCCAGATCGAAGGCGTCGTGGTCCTGGGTGCGGCAGAAATACGGCGTGGCGAACAGTTCGGGCAGACAGACCACATTGGCCCCGGCCTTGGCGGCGGCTTCGATGCGGCCGGCGGCCTTTTCAAGCGAGGCGGCCACGGTTTTTTCCGGGGCCATCTGGATAAGGCCGATGGTAAAGGGCGCGGCCATGGAGACTCCTTGTCTGGGATAGGAAGCGGCGCACGGCTGCGCCGTCAGCCATGATATACGGGCGATTTTGCCAAAGGACAACGCCCGATCAGGCCCCGGCGAGCAGGGAAAAGCCCTGGCGGGCAAAGCCGTAGGCGAAAAAAAACAGCGACAGCCCAAGGCCGGCCATGAACAGGCGGTAGGCCCGGCTGGACAGGAATTGCCGGAATCGGCCGGCCAACAGCGCCGCCGCCACTTTGGCTCCGACGATGCATCCGTAAAACACGGTCAGGAAGACAACCACGGGAACGACGCCGGACGCGGCCGTGTCCAGGAGAAACGGCACGCCGACCGCGGCCCAGAACAGATACGGGTGCGGGTTGGCGAAATTGGCGGCCACGCCGCGCAGGATCGAGCGCGGGGCGGTGTGCGGGTCGCCGGCGTTTGGCGGCGGGGCCTTGAAGCAGTCCCAGCCGTAGCGGCAAAGGAGCAGCGCCCCGGCCAGGGCCACAACGCCCAGAATGCCCGGCGTGCCGGCAAAACGCGACAGCACCAGCCAGGCGGCCAGGATGATGGGCGCGTCGGTCAGGATCGGGGCCAGGGCCACTTTGACGCCCTCGCGCGGGCCATGGGCCAGGGTCTGGGACAAGACGAGCGTGAGCAGCGGCCCTGGGGCCAAACCGGCGGAAAGGCCCAGGGTTGCCCCGGCCAGGGCTGCGGCGGCGACATCGGCCATGCTTGCGTTTCCTTGTGCGCCCCGGCTACACTGGCTATTGGCGCGTGCAGATACCTGCCTCAAACCGTTCTCGCTTTCAAGGAGTCAGCCATGTCCCAGCCGGCTACGCCTTTGCTGCGGCACATCCTGGCCGCCGACATTGGCGGTACAACCAGCCGTTTCGGACATTTCACCCTGGCCCCGGACGGCGCACTGACGCTTGACCGGCAGATCCGCCTTTCCACCCAGGCGGCCGGCTCGTTCCTCGAACTCCTGGACGCCCTGCCGGCAGCCGGATTTGATCTGCCCCTCGGCCAGGTCCAGGCCGCCGCCTTTGCCGTGCCCGGAGCCATGGTCGGACGCACGGTGCATTTTGCCAATATCGCCTGGAGCCTCGATCTGGCCGATCTGGAGCGGACCCACGGCCTGGAATGCACCGCCTGCGTCAATGATTTCCTGGCCCAGGCCCACGGTTGCCGCCTGCTTGGCGACAGCGCCGACATGATCCTGCCGGGCGCGATGGACCCGGCCCGGATTCAGGCCGTCATCGGAGCCGGCACCGGCCTTGGCCATGCCGCCCTGATCCCCCTGGCCGACGGGACCAGTCTGGCCCTGCCTTCGGAAGCCGGCCAGACCGCCGCCCCTTTTTTCGGGCCAGAGGAAACCGCCTTTGCCGATTACCTGGCCCGGGCCACGGGCGAAGCCTACGTGCGCGGCGACAGCGTCCTGTCCGGCTCGGGCCTGGCCCACCTCCACCGGTTTGTGACCGGCGAGGACCTGACCCCGGCCCAGATCAGCCGCCAACTCGTCGCCGACAGCCCGACAACCGCCTTTTTTGCCCGTTTCTACGGCCGGGCCGCCCGCGATTTTGCCCTGACCGTGCTGGCGGCCGGCGGGGTGTTTATAAGCGGCGGCGTGGCCGCGAAAAATCCGCTCCTCGTCGCCCATCCCGAATTCGCCCGGGAGTTTCACGCCTCGCCCACCTACGCCGCGTTTTTGGAGCGCATCCCGGTGCGGCTGGTGCGCGATGAAAATGTGGGCCTCTATGGTGCGGCCGCCATTGCCCGAAACCTGCTCGTCTCCAACCCGTCCAAAGGATAGCCACCCCATGCGCGAAGGTTTTTTCCGGGCCGTGTCCACGGCCGAATTCCGCGATCTGCTGCGGACGTTTGCTCCCCTGGCCAGCGAAACCGTCAGTCTTGATGCCGCTTGCAGCCGTATCCTGGCCACCGACATCGTGGCCGCCGAGGACCTGCCCGCGGCCAGCCGCGCCGCCATGGACGGTTACGCCGTGCGGGCCGCCGAGGTCTTCGGCACAACCGAATCCAACCCCGGCTACCTCGATCTGGCCATGGACATCCCCATCGGCGTCATCCCGGACAAACCGCTCCCCGCCGGCCACTGCGCCCGCATCGTGACCGGCGCGTTCCTGCCGGCCGGAGCCGATGCCGTGGTCATGGTCGAATACACCGAGGACATGGGAGCCGGAGCCATCGAAATGCGCCGGTCCGTGGCCCCGGGCGACAACATCATGCTGGCGGCCGAAGACGCCGCCGCCGGCCAGCAGGTGCTGGCCAGGGGGACCGTGCTGCGTCCCCAGGAGATCGGCCTGCTGGCGGCGCTCGGCATTACCCGGGCAACGGTCGGCAAAATTCCCGCCGTGGCCTTACTTTCCACCGGCGACGAACTGGTCCCGGCCGAGGCCACGCCGTTGCCCGGCCAGATCCGCGACGTCAACAGCCACACCCTGGCCGCCATGCTGCGTCAGGCCGGGGCCGCCCCCGCCGCCTTCCCCCTGGTCCCCGACGATCTGGCCGGCATCCAGGCCGCCCTGGCTACTGCGGCCGCCAGCCACGACCTGACGCTGCTCTCCGGCGGCAGCTCGGTGGGCGCGCGCGATTTCACCCTCGATGCCCTGCGAAACCTCGGCGCGGACATCCTGGCCCACGGCGTGGCCATCAGTCCCGGCAAACCGACCATCCTGGCCTCGCTTGGCGGCAAACCGGTCATCGGCCTGCCCGGACAGGTCACCTCGGCCCAGATCGTGCTCCTCATCTTTGCCCTGCCGCTCCTGGCCCATCTGGCCGGCGACCCGGCCGCCTTCACCCGCACCCCGCGCACCTTCCCGGCCGTCCTGTCCCGCAACATCGCCTCCAAGCAGGGCCGCGAAGACCACGTGCGCGTGCGCCTGGAAGAGCGCCCCGGCGCGCTGCCCCTGGCCCATCCCGTGCTCGGCAAGTCCGGGCTGCTCAAAACGCTGCTCATGGCCGACGGCCTCATCACCATCGCCGCCGACCGCGAAGGCCTCGCCGGCGCGACCGAAGTGGCGGTGCGGCCGATCTAGCGGCCAGGCCGCGTCAGCGTCGTTTGACGGCGTAGCCGTACTGCTGCGGCCAGGGCTGCTCACAGCCCAGGGCCGCCGCCGCCTGGATGGGCCAGTAGGGCGAGCGGAGCATTTCCCGGGCCAGAAGCACCATATCGGCTTGTCCCGTGGCCACGATGGCCTCGGCCTGGGCTGGTTCGGTGATGAGTCCGACGGCGCTGGTGCGTATCCCGGCCTGCTCCCGGATGGCGGCGGCAAAGGGCACCTGGTAGCCGGGAGCCACCGGAATGCGGGCGTGGGGCACCAGAGCGCCGGAACTGACATCGACGAGATCGACGCCGAGCTTGCCCATTTCCCGGGCGAAACACACGGATTGCTCCAGGTCCCAGCCGCCTTCCATCCAGTCGGTGGCCGAGATACGGACCAAAAGCGGCATGGCCCCAGGGATCACGGCCCGCAGGGCGGCGATGATCTCCAGGGGCAGACGCATCCGGTTTTCCAGGCTGCCGCCGTAGGCGTCGTCCCGGTGGTTGCTTAAGGGCGAGAGAAACTGGTGCAGCAGGTAGCCGTGGGCGGCGTGCAGCTCGATGACGGCAAAGCCGGCAGCCACGGCCCGGTGGGCGGCCGCGACAAAGGCCTCTTTGACGGCGTCGATGCCGGCCGCGTCCAGGGCTATGGGCAGCGGCTCGCCCTCGGAAAACGGGATGGCGCTCGGGGCCAGGACATCCCAGGCCCCGTCTTGCCGGTCCACGATCCTGGCCCCGCCGTCCCAGGGCGGCAGGCAGCTGGCCTTGCGCCCGGCATGGGCCAGCTGGATGCCGGGCACGGCCCCCATGCGGCGGATAAAGGCGGCGACCGGGGCCAGGGCGGCGGCGTGGGCCTCGCTCCACAGGCCCAGATCGGCCGGGGAGATGCGGCCTTCGGGCGTCACAGCCGTGGCCTCGGCCATGACCAGCCCGGCCCCGCCAACCGCCCGGCTGCCCAGGTGGACCAGATGCCACGCGTCGGCCAACCCGTCCGTGCAGCAATACTGGCACATGGGGGAGACGCCGATGCGGTTTCGCAGGGTGACCCCGCGCACGGTCAAGGGTGAAAAGAGCGTCGGACCCGTGTCGGTTGTCGTGGGTGCGCAGTCGATCATGGTTGCTCCTGGTGCCCACTGGGGCTGGCATTTGTTGTGGCCGCCGGCGGCGATATCGTCGCATCAATGGTTAAAAAAGCCAGAACCGTTTGGGCAAACGCTGTTGGCGCTTCAAACATCAGCTCGTGGGTCGCGTTGGTAAATTGCACCAGCCACGCCCCGGGCAACGCTGCGGCCAGGAGCTTGGAGCTTTCCGGACCGACAACGGCGTCGGCCGTGCCCACAAGAAACAGGACCGGATTGGTGATACCCGGCAGTTTCTCCATCGGCGTTTTCCACCGGGACGTCGCTTCCAAATAGCGCAAAATGATGGGATCGGTAATTTTCAAACCGCCCAGGACCTTGGCGACACGGCTTCCATCGACGGACGTGGCGTAGATGACTGCTTTATTGACGCGCTGTGGATATGCATACAACAATTCCTGCGTCATGGTACTGCCGAGTGAAAAGCCCAGCACATTGGCCTTGGCCACTCCAAGCGCATCGAGCAATCCGACAACATCATCCGCAAACAGTTTGTAGCTGAATGTCTCGTCATTGACGGTGGTCAGGCCCATGCCCCGATTATCCAGCAGAATCAGCTGATACTGCTTGGACAAGAGAGCGACGACAGCTTCCGGCCAACGCTCCATGGTGCCGCCAAGGCCCATGAGCATGACCAGGGGATCACCCTGGCCAATCAACTTGTAGGCAATTTCAATGCCATTGGCGCGGACCCGGTAGATGCTGTTTCCCTGTTTGTCTGCGCCAATGGCCGCGCCAACCGGCACGATGGGGCCGGCGGAAACGCTGGCCGCCAACAAGGCCAGGACGACGGCCAGCGAAACGCCAAAAGCAATGATCCGTTTCATCACCCCTCCTTCACTGTATGAAAACCTTGTGAGCAGGCCGCGTCGGCGCACTTTCCGGTGATGGGACGCAAAGCAAGACCAACCCAAGCGGCCGGGGCATCTAAAAAGACTGTAATCAGCCTACAGCCGCCAAGGCAACCTGTTTTAAACGATCCGGGCCTTGCGTTAGCAAGGCCCAGGAGCAGGGGAGGGGAGACGCGGTCAGGCCGGTTTGCGCAGCACCACGCCGTAAAAGGTCTCGCCGAGCATGGTTTCCGGATCGGCCGGGATTTCGGCTTCGAGGACCAGATCGCGATGGCGGCTGCCCAGGCGGTCCACGGCCTTCTCGTTTTCCGCCGGATTGACCGTGCAGGTGATGTAGACAATGCGGCCGCCCGGGGCCAGGGCGGCGTAGGCCGACTCCAGCATGGCGCCTTGCAGCCGGGTCAGCCCCGCGATGTCCTCGGGATTGCGCCGCCATTTCGAGTCGGGCCGGCGCGAGAGCACGCCCAGGCCGGAGCAGGGGGCGTCGAGCAAAATCGTCCCGGGCGGCGAAGCCAGCGGCATCTTCGTGGCCGAGGCGCGAAAGGCGGCAACCGGCGGCAGGCCCAGGCGGGCGGCCTCCCGGGGCAGGCCGGCCAGCCGCACAGCGTGCATGTCGGCGGCATAGACCCGCTTGCCGGCCTCGGCCAACAGCAGGGTCTTGCCCCCGCGCCCGGCGCAGGCGTCGAAAATCGGTTCCGGCCAGTCGGGAAGCCCCAGTTCGTAGAGGATGCGCTGGGCGGCCGCCGACTGGCGCGACAGGTCGCCGGCGGCCAGGGCGTCGGGCAGGCTCACCCCGGCCGGGGTGAAATCCGTGCCCGTGGGCACGGCCAGGGTGGGATAATCCGCCCACAAGGCCCCGGGCAGGGCGGCCAGGGCGTCAAAAAGGGCCCGGGCCCCGGGTCTGGCCCGGTTGATGCGAAGCCCCAGCGGAGCCGGTTCGGCCTGGGCGGCCAGATAGGCCCGGGTGGCCTCAGGCCCGTAGGCCCGCAGCCACAGCTCCACGATCCATTCCGGACAGGAAAAGCCCCGGCTGAGATAGACGGCCTCGCTTGGGCGATCGCGGCGGTAAAAGGCCGGATCGTCAAAGGCCTGGGGATCGGCCGCCACCCGGCGCAGCACGGCGTTGGCCATGCCGGACAGGCCCTTGCCGGCGGCCCGGCGCACGGCCGAAACGGCCCAATCGACCGAAGCGTAGACCGGCACCTTGCCGCAGTAGAGAATCTCGTAGGTGGCCAGGCCCAGGATGCGGCGCACGGGCAGGGGCACGGCCTCGGGATTTTTTAAAAACCCCGAGAGGATGAAATCAATGCGGCCGCACAGGCGCAGATAGCCGTAGACCAGCTCGGTGGCCAGGCCCCGGTCCCGGGGGTCCAGGGTGGAATCGGCCAGCCCGGCGTCCAGGGCGGCCTGCACATCCTGGCCAAGGCCCGATTTGGGACCGGGCAGCACCCGGCCAAGAACAGCCAGGGCGATGCGGCGGGCCGGAGGCGGCGCGGCCGGGGTCGGGGGCGTCGGGGTATTCATCGGGCACCGCCGGCCGGGGTGAAGCGGGCCAGCCCGGGAAAGGGACCGAACACAGGTTCGCGGGCCTCGCCGCCAGTGAGAAAAAAGCGCAGAGCAGCCTCCAGATGGGGCAGAGCCACCTGGGTGTCCAGGCAGGGACCGTTTGGCCGGTCGTTTAAGACGCCGAAAACCGGAATGGGATACGTGTCCTGAATGCCGCTGGTCAGATCGCGTTCGCAGGCCACGGCCACAATGAGCCTGGGCCGTTTCTGGACCACGATGCGCCGGGCGATGGTGCCGCCGGTGGCAATGGCGATATGGACGCCATACGCCTCAGACAGGGCGATCAGCCCGTCCACCGGGCACTCGCCGCAGCGTTTGCAGTTGTTGATGTCGTAGGTGAGACGGTGCTTGCAGCGGCTCGATTGCAGGCAATGGGGCAACAGCACCAGCACCTGCCCGGCCTCATAGCGTCCGGCCCGGGCCGCCACCATTTCATTGTTGACCTTGATAAACGAGGAGCGCACCCGGCTTTTGGAGATGTGAAAGAGCCGGGCGAAAATGGTCATGAGCGGCAAAAACACCCGGGCCATGACCCCGCGCAAATGGTCGGACCCGAGAAACGGCCGGCCAAGGGCCACGCTGGCGGCCAGCCCGAGCGTGGCCCACAGGACCAGGACAATGGCCGCAGCCGAGACCAGCCCGAGCACCAGGGGAGCCAGGGGATGGATGTTGGCCAGCCCGATGGAGGGCACGGCCCACACGAAAATCAAAAGCGCGCAGACGGCCAGTCCGGTGCCGCACAAGAGGCCAATAAAAAGGCGCTTTCGCGAAGGTTCGCTGCGTTCCACGTTGCTCCTGCAACCGCGTTAGGACAGCCCGTCCGGCGGTCCGCACACGGCCATGGCGTCTTCGTCGCACTTGCCCAGATAGCCGCAGGAAAAGGCCTGCCCGTTCATGGGCCGCTTGCCGGCCGGGATCACGGCCGGGACGAGATAGACCGCATCGGCGCAGGCAATGCCGATATGGCAGTCCATAAGGCCCAGGATGTCGCCGGGTTTGGCCCCGGGCGGCAGGGGACAGCCTACCTTGCCGGGCTGGGCAATGATGCGCAGGGCCGGCTTGTCGGCCGACGGCTTCCAGAAAAAAAACGCCCCGGGGTTTGGGGTCATGGCCCGGATCAGATTGTGGACTTCGGCCGCCGGCTTTGTCCAGTCGATCAGCGCCTCGGCCTTGTCGATCTTTTTGGCGTAGGTGACCCGGGCCGGGTCCTGGTCAATGAGCGGCACCGAGCCCATGCGCAGCCGCATGAGACAGTGGGTGAGCAGCCGGCCGCCCAGATCGGCCAGCTCGGCCCGCAGCACCCCGGCCGTGTCGTTCACGCCGATGCCCAGGGTGCGCTGCATGACCATGGGTCCGGCATCCAGGGCCAGGGCCATGCGCATGATGGTCACGCCGGTAAGGGTCTCGCCGGCGGCGATGGAGCGCTCGATGGGGGCCGCGCCGCGCCAGGCCGGCAACAGCGAGGCGTGGACGTTGAGCGGCATCCTGGTCGGCACATCCAGCACGGCCTGGGGCAAAATCATGCCGTAGGCGGCCACCAGCAGCACGTCGGGCTTATAGGCCGCCAGGGCGGCCACCTCGGCTGGGTCCTTGAACGTCTCGGGCTGATGGACGGGCAAGCCCTTTTCCAGGGCCAGCTTTTTGACCGGTCCAAGCAGGCATTTCTTGCCCCGGCCGCACGGCCGGTCGGGCTGGGTGTAGACGGCGGCCACAGTGACGTCCTCGCTGGCCAACACATGCTCGAGCACGGTGGCGGCGAACTCGGGCGTGCCCATGAACACGGCTACGAGTTTGTCTGGTCCGTCGTCTCTGCTGTCCATCGTTTCACCCGCTTGTCGTACATGGCGCGTTTGAGCCGGCTGATGCGGTCGATAAAAAGCACGCCGTCAAGGTGGTCTATCTCATGCTGCAGGCACACGGCCAGCAGTTCGTCGGCCTCGATGACCAGGGGCTGGCCCTCAAGGTCCTGGGCCTCGACCGTGACGTTGGCGGCCCGGCGCACAATCGTGCGATAATTGCGCACGGACAGGCAGCCTTCCTCGTCCTCCTGCTCGCCCGAGGCGGCGGTGATGACGGGATTGACCAGGGTCATGAGCGCCTCGCGCTTGTCCGGCCCGGACAGATCAATCACGACCATGCGGATGGACGCGCCCACTTGCGGCGCGGCCAGACCAACGCCCTGGTTGGCGTACATGGCTTCGGCCATGCCTGCCGCCAACTCCCGGATTTCCGGGGTGACGGCAGGGATCGGCGCAGCCTTGCGGGCCAGGACGGGATGCGGATATTTCAGTATTTCAAGGGGCATAGCGGCAGGCTTATTCCTTATCCTTCTCGCGTGTCCGCAGTTTGATGCCAAGCTCACGCAACTGGTTGGCAGAGACTTCGCCCGGGGCTTCGGTGAGCGGGCACAAGGCCTTCTGGGTCTTGGGGAAGGCGATGACGTCGCGGATGGATTTGGCCCCGGCCAGGATCATGATAAGGCGGTCCAGGCCAAAGGCAATGCCGCCATGGGGCGGCGCGCCGTATTCCAGGGCGCGCAGCAGGAAGCCGAACTTCTCCTCGGCCTCTTCGGCGTCGATGCCAAGCACGGCGAACATGGCCCGCTGGCTTTCGCGGTCATGGATGCGGATGGAGCCGCCGCCGATCTCGCTGCCGTTTAAGACCAGATCGTAGGCCCGGGCCAGGGCTTCGCCCGGGGCGGACTCGATGGTGCCCATCTGGCCGGGCTGGGGCGAGGTGAAGGGATGGTGGCGGGCCACCCAGCGCTTGGCCTCGGGATCGTACTCCAGGAGCGGGAAGTCGGTGATCCAGACCGGGGCGAAGCTCCCTTCGGGGATCAGGTTGAAGCGTTCGCCGAGCTGGAGGCGCAGATAGCCCAGGGCGTTGTTGACCATGTCGGCCCCGCCGGCCTGGAAAAAGACGATGTCGCCGACTTCAAGGCCGAAGGCCTCGGTCAGGCCCTGGCGCTCCTCGTCGCTTAAGAACTTGGCAAAGGGCGACTGCCATTCGTCTTCCTTGATCTTGATCCAGGCCAGGCCCTTGGCCCCGTAGATCTTGACGAATTCGGTCAGGTCGTCGATCTCCTTGCGCGAGAGCGCCCCACCGCCGGGGACGCGGATGCCCTTGACCAGCTCGGCCTTGGCAAAGACCTGGAAGCCGGAGCCGCGCACGATGGGCGTTACGTCCACAAGTTTCAGGCCAAAGCGGATGTCGGGCTTGTCCAGGCCGTAGTCGCGGATGGCCTCGGCAAAGGGCATGCGCGGGAAGACCTCGGGCAGGGCAATGTCGGCGGCCTCGCGGAACATGGTCTTGACCATGGTCTCGGCCATGCCCATGACCTGCTCTTCGTCGACAAAGCTCATCTCGATATCGACCTGGGTGAATTCGGGCTGGCGGTCGGCGCGCAGGTCCTCGTCGCGGAAGCACTTGACCACCTGATAGTAGCGGTCAAAGCCGGACATCATGAGCAGCTGCTTGAAAAGCTGGGGCGACTGGGGCAGGGCGTAAAACGACCCGTTGTTGACCCGGCTGGGGACCAGAAAATCGCGCGCGCCCTCGGGGGTGGACTTGGTCAGGACCGGGGTCTCGACTTCGAGAAAGCCCAGTTCGTCGAGGTAGCGGCGGATGCTTTGCACGGCCCGGTGTCGCAGCAGAAAGTTGGCGGCGAGCTTTGGCCGACGCAGATCAAGATAGCGGTATTTGAGCCTGAGCATCTCCGAAGCATCGATGCGGTCCTCGATGGGAAAGGGCGGGGTGACGGCGGTATTTAAGAGCTTGAATTCCACCACCTCGACCTCGATGGCTCCGGTGGCCATGGCGGCATTGGCCATGCCCTCGGGCCGGGCGCGGACCCGGCCTTTGACGGCCAGCACGAACTCGGTGCGCAGCACATGGGCGCGTTCCAGGGCGTCTTCGCTGCCCTCGGGGCAAAAAACGATCTGGGTGAGACCGCCCCGGTCGCGCAGGTCGATGAAAATAAGGCCGCCGTGGTCGCGGCGGAACTGGGCCCAGCCCATCAGGCAGACTTCGCTGCCGACATCGGAAGCCGTGAGCGCGCCGCAATCGTGGCTGCGCCGCCAATCGCCCAGAATATCGAGGGCCAGGGTCTCGCTCATGTGGTGTGATCCTTTTTTCAAGCATGTGGGGAAAAACTTTTTGGAAAAAGTTTTTCCCCACGCCCCTTTTCAAAAACTTTTATCGTGGTGACGCACGTTCGTGCGCCGTCTCGCCGTTATACGTGGCCGCCTGGGTCGCGCCAAAGCGCTCTTTTCCCAGCCCCACCCCCGTTCCAATTCCCCCTTACCCCCTTTCGGGGGTCCGGGGGGGTGACCCCCCCGGTGGGTCCAGGGCAACGCCCTGGCAGGGTCCGGGACAGCGTCCCGGCGGGGTCCGGGGCAGCGCCCCGGCAGGGCTCGGGGCAGCGCCCCGATTTTCTTCCCTCTGTCTTATGCTTCCGGTTCGCCCTCTTCCAGGCGGGCGCGCAGGTGGGCGGCGAGGAGATCCTGGCTGATGGTTTCCTGGCCGCCGGCCCGCATATTCTTGACCACGACCGTGCCGGCAGCCAATTCGTCCGGGCCGAGCACCAGACAGAAGGCGGCTTTGGACTTGTCGGCCGCGCGCATCTGGCTTTTGGCGCTCTTGGCGGCGTAGGGCGCTTCGCCGGCGAAGCCGGCGGCGCGCAGTTCCTGGGCCAGGAGCAAGCCGCGCTCCAGGCCGGCGGCGTCGAGGATGACCAGGGCGAAATCAGGCGCGGGTTCGGCCACCTTGTCGATTATAAGGGCCAGGCGTTCCATGCCGCAGGCAAAGCCGACGCCAGGGACGTCCGGGCCGCCGATGGAGTGGACCAGCCCGTCGTAGCGGCCGCCGCCGGCAACCGACGACTGGGAGCCGATGTCGCCGGAGACGATCTCAAAGGTGGTGCGCACGTAGTAATCCAGGCCGCGCACCAGCCGGGGATTGAGCGTATAGGCCAGCCCGGCCCCGTCGAGAATGCGGCGCACCACGGCGAAGTGGTCGGCGCAGTCCGGGCAGAGGTGGTCGGTGATTTTCGGGGCATCGGCCGTATATTCCTTGCAGGACGGCACCTTGCAGTCGAGCACGCGCAGCGGGTTGGTCAGTTTTCGGCGCATGCAGTCTTCGCACAGGTGTTCCTTGTGCATGCCCTTTAAAAACTCGCGCAGGGTGTCGAGAAAAATCGGCCGGCATTCGCGGCAGCCCAGCGAATTGAGTTCGATGGTCAGGTTGGTCAGGCCAAGCGCCCGCAGGTACTGATCGAGCATGAGCAGCACTTCGGCGTCGAGCAGCGCGTCCGGGGAGCCGACGGCTTCGACGTCGATCTGGTGGAACTGGCGCATGCGGCCTTTTTGCGGCCGTTCGTAGCGAAACATCGGCCCGTAGGCGAAATATTTGGCCAGCCCGTCGGTGGCCCGGCCTTCTTCGACCAAGGCCCGCATGACCCCGGCCGTGGCTTCGGGGCGCAGGGTGAGCGAGCGGCCTTTGCGGTCCGGGAAGGTGTACATTTCCTTCTGGACGACGTCGGTTTCCTCGCCGATGGAACGGCAAAAGAGTTCGGTGCGTTCCAGGACCGGAACGCGCAGTTCTTTGTAGCCGTAGCGGGAAAAGACGTTTCGGGCGGTGGCCTCGATAAACGAGAACACGGTCGAGTCAGGCGGAAAGAGATCGGCAAAGCCTTTGATTTTCTGTATTTTTTCCATGGAATCCGCCGGGATGGACGCGGGATGGCGTCGTTGAAAAAGAGGCAATACCCTAGATGACTGCAGCGCCAATGTCAAAAGGCCGAATCTACCCCGGGCAGGCCTTGGCCCCAAAGGCCGGCAGCGGCGTCACCACCGGTTCGCGCGTCAGATTGACGGCGCAGGCGCACACCGCCCCAACCGGCACAGGCAGCATGAGCGAATTGAGCTGTCGCCACGGCGGCGACTCGCGCCAGGTGGACTTCGGCCCGACAAGCACCGAGCCCAGGCGCATGGGTCGCGGCCCCAGGCTCTGGCGCACCAGCCCGGTCAGCCCCCAGGGGGTGAACCAGCAGGCGTTTCGCAACAGCTTGCCCGTGGTCCCGGGCCAGAGCTTCGAGGACAGGCCGTAGAGCGAACAACGGTTCAAAAACCCGACCAGCACGGCCTTACGGGCCACCCGGGCCGCCTCGCGCAGCACCAAGGCCGGATCGGGACAAAATTCCAGTACGGTCAACAGCACGGCGAAATCGTAGTGCTTGTCGTCAAAGGGCAGGTGCCCGGCGTCGCCCAGGTGCAGATCGGCCCGGTTGCCCAGGCGGCCCCGGGCCTGTTCGAGCATGTCGGGCGAGGCGTCAAGGCCAGTGACGTCAAAACCGCTCTGGTGCAGCACGTCGAGAAACACGCCGGTGCCGCAGCCGATTTCCAGCAGCCGCTGGCCGCGCCGGGGCCAGGCCGCCGTCATGCGCTCCAACAGGCGGATTTCCCGCTTGAGGGCAAACGCGCCGGCCCGGGTCTGAAACCAGGCGTCGTAGCGTCGGGCCGTTTCCTTGTCCCACATGCTGCGTACGGGCCGACCGGTCCGGGATGGCGTCCCCCGGCCGGCCGGCCCCCTCCGATTGCGTTGCAAACCAGGTTTCTCGCTCCCGGCCGCTGCCTGATCCTATCGTCCCCGGGGGTCCTTGTACACCGCGCCCTGGGCCGCTGATTTGACCAACGAAGCATACCGACGCAGCAGTGGCGATTCGATGACCTTTTCGGGATGCACAAGGGTGGCCCGGCGGGCTTCCAGTTCGGCCGCGTCCACGCACACGTCGAGTTTGCGGGCCGGAATGTCGATCTCGATGCGGTCGCCCTCGCGGACAAGCCCGATGGGACCGCCGTCGGCCGCCTCGGGCGAGACATGGCCGATGGCCGCGCCGCGCGTGCCGCCGCTAAACCGGCCGTCGGTAATGAGCGCGACCGACTCGCCCAGGCCCATGCCCATGATGTTGGAGGTGGGGGAGAGCATTTCGCGCATGCCCGGCCCGCCTTGCGGGCCTTCGTAGCGGATGACCACCACGTCGCCGGGATTGATCCGGCCGCCAAGGATGGCCACGTTGGCCGCTTCCTCATCGTCAAACACCCGGGCCGGGCCGGCGTGGCGCATCATGGCCGGGGCCACGGCCGACTGTTTGACCACCGCCCCGTCCGGGGCCAGGCTGCCGCGCAATATGGCGATGCCGCCCTCGTTGGCATAGGGCTCCTTGGCCCGGATGACGTCGAAATTGCGCACCCGCGCCTTAAGGTCGGTCAGGTTTTCCCCCAGCGTCTTGCCGGTGGCGGTCAGGACGTCGAGGTGCAAAAGGCCCCGGGCGGCCAACTCGGACATGACGGCCGGGATGCCGCCGGCCCGCTCCAGATCGTCGAGATAATGCTTGCCGGCCGGCGAGAGCTTGCACAGATTGGGGGTCTTGCGCGAGATGGCGTCGAAGATGTCCAGCGTCAGCGGCAAGCCGGCCTCGGCAAAGACCGCCGGCAGATGCAGCACCGTGTTGGTGGAACAGCCAAGGGCCATGTCCATGGTCACGGCGTTTTCAATGCTCTTTTCGGTCACGATGTCGCGCGGCCGGATGTTTTTGGCCAAGAGATCCATGACCCGCATGCCGGCCGTCTTGGCCAGACGCACCCGCTTGGCCGTGACCGCCGGGATGGTGCCGTTGCCGGGAAGTCCCAGGCCGACCGACTCGGACAGGCAGTTCATGGAGTTGGCCGTGAACATACCCGAGCACGAGCCGCAGCCGGGACAGGCGTTCTGCTCCAGTTCGTCGAGCTTGTCCGCGTCGATGGAGCCGCGCTTGAACTTGCCCACGGCCTCGAACACGTCGATCAGGTCGCACTGGCCGTCATCGGTGGTGCCGGCCAGCATGGGACCGCCGCTTATGATGATCGAGGGGATGTTGAGCCGCAGCATGGCCATGAGCATGCCCGGCACCACCTTGTCGCAGTTGGGAATGCACACCAGCGCGTCAAAGGGATGGGCCGAGGCCATGATTTCGATGGAATCGGCGATGATCTCACGGCTGACCAGGGAAAAATGCATGCCGGCATGGTTCATGGCCAGGCCATCGCACACGCCGATGACCGGGAAGGTCATGGGCGTGCCGCCGGCCATACGGATGCCGGCCTTGACCGCTTCGGCAATGGTGTTCAAATGGATGTGGCCGGGGACGACCTCGTTGGCTGAATTGACCACGCCGATAAGCGGCCGTTCCATTTCCTCTTTTGTCAGGCCAAGAGCGTAGAGCAATGAACGATGCGGGGCTTTTTCCAGCCCGGATTTGAAAAGCGAACTGCGCATGACGGTGTCCTTGGGGGATGGTTGTCCGGTCTGCCGCCGGAACGACTAGTTTTCCACAATCACCGGCCGGCTGGCAAGGCCGGCCCGGCAGTGTCGCCTTGTTACAGGAGCAACCAACCGGAACAGCCATGCGCATCGTCACCCTGCATCACCCCGGCTTTGTCGCCACCTTTCGCAAACTCGGCCACGACGTGCTCTCCATCGGCACCACCCCGGACTGCGACGTCCACCTGACCGAACCCCTGTCCTGTATGCGATTCCTTGATCTGCTGCGCGCCAAAGCCCTGATCCCGGACCTCATCTTGTGGAGCGACGCCTGCCAGCTGCCCTGGGTCTTCGGATTCCATACCCTGCCTTCGGTGGTCATCGGCTTTTCCGTGGACCAGTACATGAATCCCTGGCACATTCCCTACAGTGCCGCCTTTGATACGCTTTTCGTGGCCCAGAAAGATTATCTCCCCCTTTTTGCCGCCTCCCCGACCAATCGGCCGGCCCGCTGGATGCCGCTTTTCTGCGATGCCTCCTACGACCGCGACCAGGAGGTCTCCCGCGATATTCCGGTCTCCTTTGTCGGCACGCTGCAAAGCCCGGCCAACCCGCAGCGCAAACCCTTCCTGGACGCTTTCCGGGCAAATGCGCCCCTTTTTGCCACCTCTGGGCGCTACGTGCCCATCTTTTCCCGCAGCCAGATCGTGCTCAATCAAAGCGCTGCCGGGGAACTCAATTACCGCCTCTTCCAGGCCATGGCCTGCGGGGCCTGTCTGCTGACCGAAGACACCTCCAACGGACTTAGCGACCTCTTCACGCCCGGTGAAGATCTGCTGACCTACCGCCGGGGCGACGCCGGCCATGCCGCAGCCGTGGCCCGGGCCGCCCTGGCCCACCCCGAGCGGCTGGCGGCCATGGCCGCAAACGCCAAACGCAAGACCCTGGCCCGCCATACCGTGGTCAGCCGGGCCAGACAGATTCTGGATACTGCGGTAGAGCTGGCCGCCAGCGGCGCGCCAACCAGACGATTGGCGGCCATGGAGCGCGTGGAGCCGCTGCTGCGCAAGGCTTACGTCATTCTGGCTGCGGACAATGATTTGCCGCTGTCTTTGGAGGAACGGAAATTTTATTATGCACTGTCAGACCAATAGAAGGGAACAGGCGGCAGGAAAAGGCGGCTGATGCCCCGACGGACTGGGGGAACGTCGCCTGCGGCCACCGGCAACGGAACAAGTTTCAAGGGATCACCCCTTGCCTTCGGTCGGGATTCCAAAGGGGTCACCCCTTTGGCCGCCGGAGGCATCTCCTTGCCTCCTGGCTTCGTCCCCGGCCGCCGGCCTCTTACAACGCCCCGCGTGCGTCAGGCCGGGCAGACCCGTCAATTACGCCTTTGTGCCGGCGCAAAGCCTTTTTCCAGCCCCAATCGGCCATGAACAGATACGCCCGGGCAGGCAGCGGGCAGGGGACCGCAATGGTCTTTGTTTCCGCGATATCAGGCTGTTCCAGGGCCAGGAGCAGCGCGGTCTTTTACGCCAGCGCCGTGCGCGCCCGGCGTCCCAGCCAGCCCAGCGACGCCAGCGCCCGCCCCTCGTACAGGCCGCCGCCGCCAACGGCGCAACCGCCCATCCAGGCGAAGCCCGCCTCAGCGGCAAAGAGCCGGCACATCTCCAGGGAACCATCGTTATCGACCGCTTCGGGGAAACCGCAATTGGCCACGGCAAAGAAACGTTGCGGTTTGGCCGGCGGGATTTCCCTTCTCCGTTCGGCCAGCCAGGCCAGGACCTCAAGCACCTGGCCGGGCAACTGGTCGGCGTAGAGCGGGTAGGTCAGACACACGCCGTCCACCCTGTCCCGCTGGTCCGCCAGTTCAACCAAGGCCTCGGCATCGCCGGACATCCTGGCCAGATGCACCAGGTGAACCGTGGCCCCTTTGGAGGCAGCACAGCCAAACCAGCCCCGGCAGGGCGCGACGTCTGTTTCCGGCAGACAGGCCACGTCCAGGCGCACCCCCACCAGCGCTGCCTGTTGCCGCACCGCCAGACCAATGGCGGCCCGGCCGCCTCCTTCCCCGCCCAGGGCATCGAGCACCAACCACGTTGCCGCCATTGCGTTTCTCTCCCGGCTGCCAATGTTGCCAATGGAAACATCGGGGAAAACTTTATGTAGACAGCGTCAACATTGTTTGCTGCTCTCACCCCACCACTCGACCAAAGGATCCATTATGTCGCCAGCCCCCTATCATCACGGAAATTTGCGTCAGGAACTGCTTACAGCCGGGGAACGGCTGCTGGAAACGGTCGGCGTCGAGGGCCTGAGCCTGCGCGCCCTGGCCCGGGAAATCGGGGTCAGCCACAGCGCCCCGTATCGGCATTTTGCCGACAAGGCCGACCTCCTGGCCGCCTTGGCCGCCCGGGGTTTTAGTCGACTGGCCCAGAGCCTTGTCGCCACCATGGACCTATACCCCGATGCCCATGAGGCCCGGTTTCTGGAAGCCAGCCGGCGCTATATCGCCCTGGGCCAAGCCCATCCGGCCATGTACCGGCTGATGTTCGGACAAGAGCGGCCGGGCGTTGGCGGGCAGCCGGAACTGGCTGAATCCGAAAGCGCCGCCTATGACGCCCTGGCGGCCAGCCTGACCAGGGGCCAGGAAGCGGGGATTTTTCGGGAGGGACCTGTCGCGTCCATGGCCATGGCCGCCTGGGCCATGGTCCACGGACTGACGGAGTTGCGTATTTCGGGCCGGCTTGCGCCGGGCGGCGAAACCGAGGGGGAGACGACCCAGTTGGGCCAAACGGCCTGCACCCTGCTCCTTAACGGGATTCTGGCTCGTTCCCCGGCTTCCTGACCGATATCCGTTCCACCACCTTCTGGTAGTAGGCCGCGTCTTTTTCCAAAGTGAGCGGACTGCGGCGACGGGCATTGGCCTTGGCGACGAGGAGATTGAGCTTTTGCATCTGCCGGTAACGTTCCTGCTCGTCGGTTGCGGCGGCCAGCAGTTCGGCGGCAGTGATGATCTCTTTTTCTTCCAGCAGCTCCGGCGGCAGATACCCGGCGTTCTTCAAAATCTTGTAGGCCATGCGCAAGTCGGCCGGAACCATGGAATCGTCCTCGTATTCGATCCGGCGACCCTGGTTTTCCAGGTTCTCAAATTCCCCCCGGCGCATGGCTTCCTCGATCCGGCGTTCGGCAATCCAGGTAAAGGCGAACATGGCCGTCCCTCGCGGTTATTTATGTTCCAGGGCCTTTTGCAGCTTGGGCATGCCCTGGTCCAGCCAGTCGACGACTTTGGGAGTGACCCGGCCCAGGGCATCGGTGGCCGCCTTGGCAATGGTATCGCCCTGGAAGTCGGGCAGGGGGGCGTAGGCGTTAAAATCGCCGGTGGAGATGCGGGCGCCCATGTTCTTGGTCCACAGGTCGAGGTGCAGGGAGACCACGAACCGGCCGCCGTCGGTGTAATCGACATTAAAGGCCGTGAGTTCGCCGGTGAGCACGGCATCGTGCTCGACGCGCGGCTGGTAATCCACCGGCGTTAACGCCGTGGATTGGCATTCTATGCCCTGGCGCAGGATGCCGCCGACCACGTCCTGGGGCGCGCCTTCCCAATAATACTGCAGGCTTGCCGTCAACACCTGATTCTGGGCGGTCATGACGGCGGTCCGGTCCAGATTTTCCAGCGACTTGAGCGGCTTGAAGCCAAGCGGCAGGCGATGCTGCTGGCTGGCGGCTCCAGGGCAGGGGGTCGATTCCATGGCCACGCGCAAATAGCGCTGCTCCGGGGGCGGTTTGCCGAAGCAACCGGACAGGGCGGCGGCGAAAAGGCCGCACAGGGCCATGCGGGCGAAAAGACGAAGCGTGCTCATTTTGCTGGTCCTGATGGCGGCCGGATGAGTTCCCAGGGACGCTCCCGCAGCCTTGCGGCGAGTTCCCGGACTTCCCGGCTCGTACGGTTGAGGTTCTTGAGGATGTCCTCGAGCTGTTCCTGATCGTAGTTAAAGCCCTGGCGCACGTCGGCGACCAGGCCGCCAACGCCGGTGGCCTGGGTGCGAAACGTGCCCAGGGTCTTGGTCAGTTCGGCTTCGACAGTGGTTACGGCCTTGTCCATGCGCCTGAGCGACGCATCCAGGGTTTCGGCCGCCTTGCCGCCCTTGGTGGACAAAGACTCCCAATTGCGGCGGAAGTCGCCCGCGGCCAGCCGCAGGTCTTCCACCAGTTTCGGCGTCCCTTCCAGGGCTTTTTTCAGGGATTCGGTATTTTCCGGCGTAAACAGGTTGGCGATGTTTTCGGCGATCTCGTTAATTTTCGGACGGATGTCATCCAGCAGTTCGCCGGCCTTGGCCGCCAGTTCCTGCATGTCCATGGTGACGATGGCCGGAATGGTCCCGCCCGGGACGAGTTTGTCCCCGGGCTGGCCGCGCAGTTCCAGCAGAACATAATAATCCCCCACCAGCCCCTTCTGGGCGATGCGGGCCACGGTGCCGGCAAAGAGCGGAAAGCCTTGTTTGATGGCGATTTTCACCAGGATGGAGCGGGGGTCGTGAATATCCAGGCTGATGTCCTCGACCCGCCCGACATCCAGGCCGGCGTATTTGACCGGCCGGCCCCGGTTCAGGTCCTTGATGGAGGTGAACCGGATGTCGTACATGTCGTACTTGACCCAAAACCAGTTGCCGCCGAGCACCACCATGAACCCGCCCAGGATGCACAGTCCCAGGGCCAGGGTCACGGCGGCCTTGATATATTCCGAACGGCTGGCTTTGGCAGAGAGCATATCAGGGCCTCCCGGCGAGAGACGCACGCCGTTTCTCGTTCATGGCGGCCCAATCCTGGCCAAGAATGCGACTTTCGCGGCTGGGTTGGCGGGCCAGAAACTGTTTGATGAACGGGTCGTCGCAGGTCGCAAGCTTTGGCAACGGACCTTCAAACAACATCTTGCCGGCGCTTAAGACCACGACATGGTCGGCAATGGCCGCGAGGCTTTCCAGGTCATGGGAGACGACCACGATGGTCATGTCAAAGGTGGCCCGCAGTTCGAGAATGAGCTGGTCCATGTCGGCGGCGGTGATCGGATCAAGTCCCGACGTCGGCTCGTCGCACAGCAGCACGGCCGGGTCCAGGGCCATGGCCCGGGCCAGTCCGGCCCGTTTGCGCATCCCGCCGGACAGTTCGCTGGGGTAGTAGTCCATGAAGTCGTCCAAGCCGACCAGTTTGAGCTTCATATGGACGATTTCCTCGATAAGCGAATTGGACAGTTCCGTATGCTCGCGCAGGGGCAGGGCGATGTTCTCGCCCAGACGCAGGGACCCGAGCAGTGCCCCATCCTGAAAAAGCACCCCCATGCGCCGTCTGGTGTCGAGCCGGTCGGCCGGGGACAGGTGTTCCATGTCCCGCCCGCCCAGCACGATGCGCCCGGACTTGATGGGGACGAGGCCGATAATGTTGCGAAGCAGGGTGGATTTGCCGCAGCCCGAACCGCCGAGTATGACGCTCACCTGGCCGCCAGGCAGCACCGTGGTCACTCCCGAGAGCACCACCCGGTCGCCGTAGCCGACACTGACGTCGGAAAGCGCAATTGCAGGGGATTCCAGACGGCCAGCCACGCAAAGTCTCCTCGTTTAGCGGAAGATATAATTGAGCGCGGTAAAAAACAAATCCAAAAGAATCATGACGAAGATGGACTGGACCACGGCGCTGGTGGTGCGCCGGCCAACGTCCGCCGCGCCTTCCCGGGCCAAAAAACCCTGCCAGCAGGAAATGACCGTGATGGCCACCCCAAATCCGGCGCTTTTGACCAGGCCGGAAAGCAGGTCGCGAAAGCCGAGAAAATACGCGGTCTGTTCGAAGTAGACCTTGCCCGAAAGCCCCAGGGCCAGGGAGGCGAACACCCCGCCGGCCGTGATGCCCACGGCGTCGGCCCACAAGGTGAGCAGCGGGGCCATGACGGCCATGGCCACGAATTTGGGCCACACCAGAAAGCGCACCGGCTCGATGCCCATGACGTTTAAGGCGTCGATTTCCTCGTTGATCTGCATGGTGGCGATTTCCGCGGTAAACGCGGCCCCGGCCCGGCCGGACAGGATCAGGCAGGTGAGGAGCGGGCCGAGCTCGGTGACCAGGGAAAAGCCCACCAGATTGGCCACATAGCTCATGGCCCCGACTTTTTCCAACTGGATGGCGGCCTGCAAGGCCAGGATGATGCCCACGCAGGCGGCGATGATGCTGACGATGCCCAGGGAATCAGCCCCCACCCAGGCGAGGTGGCTGACGGTACGGGAACGGAGGTAGGTTTTGGACCGGCGCAGGGGATTGACCGCGGCCGCGCCGCAGCGCAGCAAGCCGGACACCAGCCCGACCAACGCGCCCAGTTCGTTTTGCTTCCTGCCCATTGCCCTGTCGTGCGCCGAAAGCCGTTACTCAGGCAGGCCGAACAGTTCGCCGAGTTGAGTCAGCCGAAACAGTTTGCGGACCTGCCCCGAGATGTCGGCAATACGAATGGTGCGCCCGGATTCGGCCAACAGTTTGCGGGCCTCAATGAAAAGGGCCAGCCCGGAGCTGTCGATATAGGCCAGATCGGCCAGATGCAGCACGATTTCCTTGGCGTCGCAGTCCATGGCCGCCAACAGGCGCGCGCGCACGGCCGGGGCCGAGGCGAAATCAATTTCGCCGCTCAGGATCACCTGTCCCGGTGAATCGCCAGCCGTCAGCGTCCAGCTCTGGCTTGCTTCCGATGGGGTACTGGTCAAAATCGGCTCCAGCCTTGCGTTGGGAGTTGCGCCAGCTAGAGCCAGCGTTCCATGGTCGGGGGCGTCGCGCGCGCCAGCACGGCCGTCAGCTCCTGCCGCGCGACCGCCACGGCGCCCACCTGGGAGACGGCGATACCGGCACAATAATTGGAAAGGATACAGGCGTCGAGCAGATCAAGCCCGCCAGCCAGACCGCAAGCCAGGGCGGCCATGACCGAATCGCCGGCCCCGGTGACGTCATAGACGCGCCGTGCGGCCGTGGGAATATGCGTCACATCCGAGGGCGTGCGAAAAAGCGCGATGCCATCCGGTCCAAGCGTCACGCACAGATGTTTGCAGCGCACGGACTTGAAAAGGGCCAGCCCGGCCCGCAGCACGCCGCGCGGTCCCGATTCCCGGACCAGCCCCCGGGGGCCGGCCATCTCCAGGGTTTCCTTGAGGTTTGGCGTCAGCAGATCGACCCCGCCGTAGCAGGCGGCATTGGCTGGTTTGGGATCAACCAACACCAGGGGCTTGGGGTCGAGATCAGCCATGGCCAGGCGCAGGGCGTCCATGAGCTCGCGACCAATGACGCCCTTGGCATAGTCCGAGACCACCACCACCCCGGCCTGGCGCACCAGCCCGGTCAAGCCGTCGATCAGGCCCTGGCGCGCCCGATCGGAGAGTTGGGCGTCGGATTCGCGGTCCACCCGCACCACCTGCTGGTTCTGGGCGATGATGCGCGTCTTGATGGTGGTCGGCCTGGTGCGGTCGCGCACGAGCAAAGCCTCGATGCCTTCGTGCTCCAGAAGCGCAGCCAACATACTCCCGGCGTCGTCATCGCCCGTGGCCGACACCAAAACCGGTTTCCCGCCCAGGGCAGCGATGTTGCGGGCCACGTTGCCGGCCCCGCCGGCCAGATGGCGCTCGCTGCCCACCCGCACCACCGGTACAGGCGCTTCCGGGGAAATACGGCTCACCTCGCCCATGAGATAGTGGTCGAGCATGCTGTCGCCCACGACCACGATGGGCCGTTTGGCCGCCCGGGTCAGGGCGTCGGCCAAACGGGGCAGGTCCGAAGCGGCATTCACACCTCGTCTCCCAGAGCGGCCGGCTGGAGATTGAAGCGCTCAAGCAGCCCCTCCAGTTCGCGGCGGGAACTGAAGTGGAAGGTCAATCGGCCGTGTTCGGCCGTGCCGGCGGTTTTGACCAGCACCCCGGCCCGTTCGGTCAGCAGGGCTTCGAGACTGACCAGACGGCCGTCCACGGCCGGTTTGGCTGCGGGTTTGCGGCTGTTTTCCGCCGCCGGCCCGGCCCCGGCCTCGGGCAGGCAGCCGTGGGCCTTGGCATAGCCGGCAGCCGCCTCGGCCTCGCGGACGCTGAGTCCGTCGTCAACGATGCGCCGCCACAGGGCCTCGCGCAAATCGCCCTCGGGCAAGGCCAGCAAGGCCCGGGCATGGCCGGCCGTCAGCCGGCCTTCGGCCAGATCGGTCCGGATGGGTTCGGACAGGGCGTTGAGCCGCAGGGCGTTGGCCACGGCGGAGCGACTTTTGCCGACTTTTTTGGCGACGGCGTCCTGACTCAGGCCGTAGCGGTTGACCAACTGTTGGTAGCCGGCCGCCTCTTCCATGGGATTTAAGTCTTCGCGCTGGAGGTTCTCCACCAGGGCCAGGGCAAAGCCGGTTTCCTCATCCACCTGGCGCACCAGCACCGGAATTTCCGTCAACCCGGCCAGCCGGGCGGCCCGCCAGCGCCGCTCGCCGGCCACGATTTCGTAGCTGGCCGGGCCGTGTCCCGAAACCGGTCGCACCAACACCGGCTGCAGCAACCCCTGCTCGCGGATGGAATCCGCCAGTTCGGCCAAGGCCTCGTCGGAAAACGCGCGCCGGGGTTGGTCGGGATTGGCCCGGACGCCCTCCAGGGGCAGGACCAGGACGGCGTTGTCGGTCTCCCGCTCTTCCCCAAAACCGCCGAGCAGGGCCTCAAGCCCCCGGCCCAATCCTTTTTGGGCTTGCGCCATGGATGCATTCCTTCTTATCGTAGTTTTCGGACGACGCCCGTGGCGCTTCCGTCTTGAGGGTTACCCTGTTTCGATTCTTTTTCAATGGCCGCCGCGATCCATCCGGTCGTGTCCGCCGCCAGCCAAGGAGCCATCCGTGCCGCCCATTTCGCCCCATTTCCTGGAACTCTTTGACGCCGCCGGCACGCCGCGCGGCGTGCGTATCAGCCCCGAACTGTGGGCCAAGTGCCACGAGGCCGTGCTGCCGGAGCTGCTGCGAGCGCTCTATGTTCTCGATCCGGCCTGTCGGCCCGAACCCGAGGAGCGGCCCGAACCTATCGCCGAGTGGGAAACGCTTTTGGCCTATTGGGATTTCACCTATCCCCCGGCCTACGACGTGCACTGCGACTGTTGCGGCGCCAAGACCGAGGATTGGCGGGCCGACGAGCCGCGGGTTTTTCGCCTGCGAAACGCCAACCTCGGTGGATTGGTAACCTTCCAATGCGCCGCCTGCAAGGCCCTGGTGCTCAAGAAGCATTTCAAAAAGCATCTGACCGTCGAGTGCAAGCCCTACATTGACAAGGGCTGATCTCCCCCTGCACCGACAAAAAAGCCGCCGGCAGTGATGCCGGCGGCTTTTTTGATGGTGCGGGGGGAAAGGTGCCGAGCCTTGGGAAAGACGCGGGCCGGGCAGCAACCGATCAGGCCGCTGTCTGCCGCCGCACGACTTCCTGGGCCAGGGACAGATAGGCTTCGGCCCCGCGCGATTTGACGTCGTGGGTGAGCACGGGCTTGCCGTAGCTCGGGGCTTCGGACAGACGAATATTGCGGGGAATGAGCGTCTGGAAATAGAGCTTGGGGAAGCATTTCCAGACTTCCCGTTTGACGTGGCGATTGAGCTTGTTGCGGCCGTCGTACATGGTCAGGACCACGCCAAGGAGCTTGAGCCTGGGGTTGAGGCGTTTGCGCACCTGATCGTAGGTCCGCAGCAACTGGGCAATGCCTTCCAGGGCGTAGTACTCGCACTGGAGCGGCACGAGCATTTCCGTGGCCGCGCACAAGGCGTTGAGCGTCACCAGCCCGAGCGAGGGCGGACAATCGAGCAGGATGTAGTCGAACTCGTCAGCGACCCCTTCAATCAGAGTGCGCAGATAAAATTCCCGACCCGGCTTGCCCACCAATTCGATATCGGCGGCCACCAGATCCGGGGCTGAGGGCAGCACGGTCAAAAACGGCAGTTCCGTGCCGACAAAGGCCTTGCGGGCGTTTTGGGGATCAAACAGGACCGAGTAGAGATTTTCGGTGATCTGGTCCTGATAGATGGACAGGCCGCTGCTGGCGTTGGCCTGGGGATCACAGTCGATCAGCAGGGTTTTTTTTTCCATCACCGCCAGTGAAGCGGCCAGATTAACGGCTGTCGTGGTTTTGCCCACGCCGCCTTTCTGGTTGGCGATCACGATGACACGAGCCATGACGCATCTCCTTGGCCGGATACGTCCCGCAACGGTCGAGACGCGCCTCTCCCGATGTTTCACGTGAAACAGGGGGACAGCGGCTTAATCGCGAAAGGTCCGATGGCAAAAGGTCTGGGCGTCACGGAGTGATTCCATAATCATCACACACCCTTCCACATCGTTCTTTTTAACAGCATTGAGCAACTGCCCGGCGAGGTGGGAAAAATCCTCCGCCTCGTCCATCCAGGCCTCGTCGGCCATCTGGTGCAGTTTGCGGGCGAGACGGGCCAGACGATTCACCAACGCCTCATCTGGCAGGGCAGCGTCTTCAACCTGACTCTGAAGGGTGGCAAAAACCTCTTCGAGATCACGTTTCGTGGTCTTGAATTCCATTACCGCAGTCCGTCCTTGAGGCGGGTTACAGATTTTTCCTAAAAGGCCCGATTAGAGGACCCTCCCACTCCTGTCAATCCTATTGATGATAATACTCACGATACCAGGCAATAAAATTGGCAATCCCGGTCTTGATGTCCGTTGCGGGCTTGAAGCCGACGGCATTGATCAGGTCGTCAATGTTGGCACAGGTGGCTGGAACATCGCCCGGTTGCAGGGGCAAAAACTCTTTCACAGCCTGCTTGCCCAAGGCCTCTTCGATGGCTTCTATGAACTCAAGCAAAGTGACGCTGTTGTTGTTGCCAATGTTGTAGAGGCGATACGGCGCAACACTGCTGCTCGGATCAGGCGAAGCCGGATTCCAGGCCGGATTGGGCGCGGCAATGTTTTGCGTCACCCGCACTACACCTTCGACGATGTCGTCAATGTAGGTGAAATCGCGCTCCATCTGGCCGTGGTTGAAGACCTGGATCGGGTTGCCTTCCATGATGGCCTTGGCAAACAGGAACAGGGCCATGTCCGGCCGGCCCCAAGGACCGTAGACGGTAAAAAAGCGCAGTCCGGTGCAGGGAAGCCCGAACAGATAGCTGTAGGAATGGGCCATCAACTCGTTGGACTTTTTTGAGGCGGCATAGAGGCTTATCGGGTGGTCCACGTTGTCGTGGACCGAAAAAGGCATCTTGGTGTTGAGTCCGTAGACCGAACTGGACGAGGCAAAGACGAAATGGTCCACCTTGTGCTGCCGGCAGTTCTCCAAGATATTGAAATAGCCAATGATATTGGCATTTATATAGTCTTCGGGGTGGCTTAAGCTGTGGCGCACGCCGGCCTGGGCCGCCAGATTGACCACATAGTTAAAGCCCCCGGCGTCGAAGAGCCGGTCCATGGCGGCCCGATCAACCATGTCCTCCTGGACGAACCGAAACTTGGCGTCCGCCGAGAGCAAGGCGATGCGGTCCTTTTTGAGGGCCACGGAATAATAGGGGTTGAGGTTGTCCAGTCCGGTAACGGTAAAACCCATGGACAAGAAACGGCGACACAGATGGAAGCCGATGAATCCGGCGGCGCCGGTGACAAGGATATTCATGATTCCTTTGGGTAGCGGTAAATCGGACCCGAAGGCCGGTATGGCCTGCTCGGGAAGGAGCGACGCTATGCGTCGTTCCGGGACGCCTCCACTGCTCCGGGTGATGCCGGGTCGTCATTGCGTTGCACGTCCCGGGCCTTAGCCGAAGGGACCGCGGACTGGCCATATGCGGTCGCCACTGCGGCGTGGCTCGGACCATGAAAAAAAGAGCGGATAAAATCAAGTGGGATGGGCAAAATTGTCGTGGCCTGACTTTCCGAGGCCATCTCCCGGATGGTTTGCAGGTAGCGCAGCTGCATGGCTTCGGGACGGGCGCTTATGATCTCGGCCGCTTCGGCAAGTCTGGCTGAGGCCTGGAATTCTCCCTCGGCATTGATGATCTTGGCCCGGCGTTCGCGCTCGGCTTCGGCCTGTTTGGCCATGGCCCGCTGCATCTCCTGGGGCAGGTCGATATATTTGAGTTCCACATTGGCCACCTTGATGCCCCAAGGCCCGGTGTGGGTATCGAGGATGGTCTGCACCTGTTCATTGACCTTGTCGCGGTGGGCCAGGATCTCGTCGAGCTCCACCCCGCCGCAGACACTGCGCAACGTGGTCTGGCAAATCTGGGAGGTGGCGTACATGTAGTCCTCCACCTCCAAAATGGCCTTGATCGGCTCGGCCACCCGGAAATAAACCACGGCATTGACCTTGATGCTGACGTTGTCCTTGGTGATGACGTCCTGGTGCGGCACGTCCAGGGCAAAGGTGCGCAGCGACACCTTGGTCATGCGGTCGATGATCGGAAAAAGCAGGATCAATCCCGGTCCCTTGGCCCCGATGATCCGGCCGAGGCGAAAAACCACCCCGCGCTCGTATTCATTGAGCACCCGCAGGGAGGCCATTAACAAAAAGACCACGATGACAATGAGCGGAATGAAACCGAACATGGAAACCTCCTGGCAAAAGCGGTTACGCTTGCCGGTCGTCGCCTGGAGGCGACGGGTTGGCGGCTACGAGCAACACGAAATCCTGGACCGCTTCTATGCGCACGTCCTGGCCCGCAACCAGGGGGGAAGCCGGACGCTGCTTGGAGAAAAACCGGGCGTTCCAGATCTCCCCGTGTACAAACACCTTCCCGGCGTCGCCTTCCCAGCGGCGCACCAGAGCCGTTTGCCCGATGAGCGCTTCAACCCCGGACCTGGGCTTTTGCCGTTGGGCTTTGGCCAACAGCCAGCCAGCCCCGAGCAGCAAGGCCGAGACGCCAGCCACGGTGGGCAGGATAAGGCGCAGCGGCAGGGCGGTCTGGCCGTCCAGGCGAAACAGCAGCAGGGACCCGAAAAGAAGGGCCGCCACGCCAGACAGGCTCAGCAGGCCAAAACTGGTGATATGCAGTTCCAGCAGAAACAGCACGCCGGCTCCGAGCAAGAGCAGCAGGCCGGCTGCGTTGGTCGGCAGGACCGACAGGGCGTACAGGGCCAAAATAAGGGCCAGGCCGCCGACCACGCCGGGCAAAATGGCCCCAGGGGTGATCAGCTCGAAAAAGACGCCGGCCACGCCAATAAGCAGCAGCACATAGGCGATCTGGGGGTCGAGCAGCCAGGAAAGCAGACTATACCAGGGACCGGGGTCGTAGGCCTCGATACCGGCGCTCTGGCCGTCGAAGCGGACCAGCCCGGCAGCGGTCGGCAGGCCGCGCTTGCCCAGCTGGACAAGCAGGTCGCGCGCATCCACGGCAATAAAGTCCACCACCCGTTCGGCCACGGCCTCGGCGGCGGTCAGGCTGGCGGCCTCTTCCACCGAGCGCTTGTACCAGTTGACGTTGCGGCCGTGTTTGTCGGCCAGCCCGCGCACCAGACTTTGCAGGTCGTTTCGGACTTTCTTGTCAGCCGTCTTGGGCAAATCCTCGCCGCCCGGGGCAATGGGCGAGGCCGCGCCGATGGTGGTCTGGGGGGCCATGACGGCCACATCGGCCGCCGCCGCCAGAAAGACGCCGGCCGAGGCCGCCCGCGCCCCGCCTGGGGCCACATAGACCACCACTGGCACCGTGGCGTTTAGGATGGAGCCGACCATGCGCCGCATGACTTCGATGCTGCCGCCCGGGGTGTCGAGGGTGAGGAGCAGGAGGTCGGCGTGTTTGCCGGAAGCGGCGCGCAGGGCGTTATCCAGCATGTCGGCCTGGGCCGGGCTGATGGCCGCAGCCAGCCGGGCTTCGAGAACTGTCGTCGCCTGGGCTTGCCCGGCCAGCAGAAGTGTTGCGAGAACAAGAAAAAAGAAGCGGCAGCAGAACTTAGGCAAAGGGTGAAAGCGTCGTACAGACATGGTTCCATGCCTCCGGGTCGCTTGCAAGCAGGGTTTCGGGATGGGGAAGCCGTTCGATTACGGGCATCGGCTGTCCGATCTGGTCAAGCGCCAGAGCCACTGCCGGGGGCAGGGGGCCGAAGACGGCCAGCACCGCCGGGGCCATTCGCCTGATGCCGGCTGCGAAGTGCTCCGGGAAGTCTGTCAATAGTGTGTGCGTAGGCAGGGCAAAGGGCCAGAATGCCACGGCATTTTTGCCGGCCAAATCCAGGTCGCGAAGCAGGGTGCGCCACAGCCCGCCGCGCCGGGGATCGGCCTGGCCGGTGAGGTCAAACCCCAGTTCGCTGTAGGTGATGACCAGCCGTGGCCGGGCCGGGGCCTTGGCATAAAGGGCCGGCCAGGGATCGGGCCACTGCGACGGATCCTCGGGAAGCGAAGGCGAGGGAGCGGCCGGGGCAACAGACAGTGCGGCTTCGGTCAGGGTCGCTGCCGCAGCGTCCACGGCCGCAGACAGGGTCGTTGCCGCAACTTGGGCCGTGGCCTCCTGGGGGGGCATGTCCACTGCGGAAGGCAGACCCATGGCCCTATCGGGTTCTTCCGGGACAGCCGGCTCCTGGGCCGGCGAAGCATCAGAAAAAGCAGCATCCGGGTCGATGTAGAAATGGCGCACGCCGGCCATCTGCCAGACGCGCAGGCGTTCGGGCACCTCTAGGAGCGAATCGAGAAGTCCCATATTTTCATGGCCATTTCGGTTTTGGGGATGTTGCCCCAGGTTTCCTGGCGACCCTCGGCGTCCAGGGCCAGGGCCTCGTTGGAGGGACTGGCAAAGCCCGTGTCGCTGCGCCCAATCGGGTTGGCAATGATGGCGTCGCAGTTTTTGCGGGTCAACTTGCCCCGGGCGTTTTCGCCCAGATTCTCGGTCTCGGCGCAAAAGCCGATCAGGTATTGGCCAGGGGTTTTGACGCCGCCCATTGCCGCCAGGATATCACGGGTGGGGAGAAATTCCAGGGGGGGGCCGGCCTCGGCAGCGTCTTTTTTGAATTTGCCGCCGCCGGGATGGGGTTTTGGCGAAAAATCAGCCACCGCCGCCGCCATCACGCCATAGTCCGATCCGGTCCAGGCGTCGAGACAGGCCTCGTACATCTGGGCGGCGCTGACCACCGGCAAGACCCGCACATCCTCCGGGAACCACCAGGAAACCGGGCCGGACACCACGGTGACCGAGGCCCCGCGCAACCAGGCAGCCATGGCCACGCAGGCTCCCATGCGCCCGGTGGAGGGATTGGACCAAAAACGGGCGGCATCGAAATATTCGCGGGTCGGGCCAAGACTGACCAGGACCCGTTTGCCGGCCATGTCCTGGGGGGTAATGGCCCGCAGCAGGGCGGCGAAAATGGCCTCGTCCGCGGCCAGACGCCCCTGGCCGGACTCGCCGCAGGCCATGGAGCCGCACTCCGGGGCAATGCCGATGACGCCGCGCTCAAGGAGCGTGCGCCAGTTGGACTGGGTGGCCGCAGCCTGCCACAACCGGGGATTCATGGCCGGCGCGCAGACCAGCGGTCCGGCAAAGGCCAGGGCCTGGCAGGACAGGAGGTCATCGGCCAGCCCGTGGGCCATCTTGGCCAGGGTGTTGGCCGTGGCCGGCACAACGGCAAAAAGATCGGCCGACTGGGCCGGGGCCAGATGGGCAAAATTGGCGGCATCGTGATTGAAAAGGGCGGTATAGACCGGATCGGCCCCCAGGGCCTCAAAGGAGAGCGGGGTGACGAATTGCCGGGCCGCCTCGGTCAGGGTCACGCCGACGCCGGCCCCGGTGGCGAGCAGGCGGCGCACGAGGGCCAGAGCCTTATAGGCGGCCACCGAACCGGTGACGCCAAGATGGATGCGTCGGCCGCTGTAGCCGGTAAAATCGAGATGACTGGTCTGCATGTCGGTCTTCCTCGGCCAAGGCCGGGTGAGGGGCCGGGTTTGGCGGTCAGGCCAGACCCCGGTCGCGGTAGAGGGAAACATGCCACAGGTAGATGCGCTGGGCCATGTCGTCGATGACGTTGTCTTCGATCTTGGACCATTCGACCTTGCCGGATTCCTGGCGCACGCCGTTGGCCACAAATTCCAGGCCCAGGGCTATTTCCCCGGTGACCGGGTCAGGCTGGATATTGTTGACCTTGGCCACCAGCCAATATTCTTCCCGCAATTTTGGGACTTTGTCCTCAAAGGTGAAAAAAAGAATGAAGCGGTCGCCCTTTTTGGGTTCCAGGGCGCTGTCCTTGACATGCTGGCGTTTGACGCGAAACCGCAAGCCGCCGGCCGAAATATTGTCGACCTGGGCCTGACCGGATTTAAAATGGCTGTGGGCCACGGTCGGCTTAGCCATGTCGAAGCCGCTGGCCTCGTATTTCCAGATGGCGATATGGGAAAATTGTTGGAAATCCGGTCGCATGCGCAGGCTTTTTCGCCGTTGCGCCCCGTTTAGGGCCGCCGGAAAGGCCACGGCAATCTGGGGAGGGCGATCGGCATAATTGCGGATACGCAGAATATCGGTGGAAAAATTATAAAATATTTCCCGGTGCCGGTCTTCGCGCTCTACAATACGAAAAAAGCAGGTGATGGACCGGCCCAGAAAACGGTCCTTGAGGTTGGCCACGCCACCCAGTTCCAACACCAGCCCGGCGTCGTTGACAGCCATGACCGTGGCCGTGACCCCGGTCAGATTGCTGTCTTTGGCGTCGAACTGCACGTGGATCTTGGACCGCTGGGTCAGGGCCAGATCAAGGACGGCGGCGGTTCGCCGACGGCCCTGTTCATCCTCTTTGGAGGATTTTGCTTTTCGAAACAAATCCAAGACCATGTGCTTCCAATCCAGACTGAGGATGGTCAAAGGTATCAGGGGGGTGCAAACGTCGTCAATTTCCCCTGGCAATAAAGTTGTCTCTGGCGCGCGATGTGGGCGCAAATCAATTTTGAAGGGATTCGAGTCGTTTGTCCACGACCAAGGGATTGGGGTGCAGCGGCCGCACCGCTTCGTACACTGTCCGGGCTGCCGCCTTGTCCTGGCGGCCTTCATAGAGTTGTCCCAGGGCAAAGCCGGCCTGGGCACGCAGGGCCGGGGCAATTGTTGCCGTTTGAAAGACTGTCTGCAAAAGCGATTCCGCTTGGGCAGGACGCTCCAGGCGGCCGAGCAGTTCGGCCTGGGCCAGGGCGCATTGGGCTGTGCTGTCCTGCGGCAGGAAGGTCTTGCGGCAGGCATCGTATCGGCCCAAAGCCTCTTTGTCATTGTGCTGGGCCAGATCAATCCGGGCGGCCAGCAGATAACAGGCGAGAACCTTGGCTTGCGGGGCGTTTGGCATGTCCAGCACGGCCTGGCAAAGGACCAAGGCCTTGGGATAGTCCTTGCGGGAAAAACGGAGCTCGGCCGCGGTGGTCAACAGATCGGCGGCAATAGCGGGTTGGGCGGCGTATTCCAGCACCGCAGCCTCAAGAAGGGCTGCGGCCTTGTCCGGCGATTCCCGGACATCGAGGTCGATGTCGGCCAGCCGTTTCCAGGCTTCAAGACGGGAAGTACCCTGGGGAAAGCTCTGGAGATAGGCCTGGTAGGCGGTTTCGGCGCGCAGAAACTGGCTGTCCAGAAAGGCCCGGCGGGCTGTTTCCAGGATCTGGGCCTCGGAATCGGGCGCAGGGGCGCCGCAGCCTGCCAGACCTGTCAGCAGACAGGCCAGGCAGGCAGACAGCAGCACCCGGCCTATTCGTCGGAAACAGGGCACCGTTCGAGTTCACTGGGGTCGACCAGATCGAATCCGGCCACCATGTCGTTTTCATCCATGCGCACCAGCATGACGCCCTGGGTGGCCCGGCCCACCGTGGAAATGCCGTTGACCGAAAGGCGGATGATCTTGTTGGCCGAGGTCAAAAGGAGCATCTCGTCGCCGTCAGAGACCATGACCGCGCCAATGACCTGTCCGGTCTTGGGGGTCACCCGCATGTTGATCACACCGGAACCACCGCGATTGCGCAGGGGATAGTGATCAATGGAGGTGCGTTTCCCGTAGCCGTTGGCCGAAATGGTGAGCACTTCGGAGCGGCTCTCCCCGGTGACCACAACGCCGGCGGCCACCCGGTCCTGGCCCTTGAGGGCAATGCCCTTGACGCCGGCCGCGCCGCGGCCGGTCGGTCGCACGCCGCTTATGTGGAAGCGGTTGGACAGGCCTTGCTGGGTGGCCAGCAGGACTTCGGTGTCGTCGTCGATCTCCTTGACCGTCAAGAGCTCGTCATTTTCCTTGAGACCCACGGCAATGATGCCGGTCGAGCGGCAGTTCTTGTAGAGGTCGGTGCAGGTGCGCTTGACCATGCCCTTGCGGGTGACAAAGAGGAAATAGCGTTCCTCGGAGAACTCGCGGATGGCCAGGGCCGTGGCCACGAATTCTTCCTTGTCCATGGGGAGCAGGTTGGCGATATGCGCTCCCTTGGCCGTACGCTGGCCTTCGGGAATCTGGTGCACCGGCAGCATGAACATGCGGCCAAGGTTGGTAAACAGCAAAAGCTGCTGGTGGTTGGTGGTGGCGCAAAAGGACTGGACAAAGTCGTCTCCCGAGGTGGACAGGCCGGCAATGCCTTTGCCGCCGCGCTTTTGCTGCTGGTAGTTGTCGATGCGGGTGCGCTTGATATACCCGCGCCGCGACAGGGTGATGACCACGTCCTCGTCGGGAATGAGATCGAGGATGTTGATGCCTTCCAGGTCTTCGAGGATTTCGGTCTTTCGCGGCGTGGCGTACCGGGTTTGGATCTCGGTGATCTCGTCGCGGATGACGCCGCGCAGGACCTCGTCGTTTTCCAGGATCGAGCGCAGGTATTCGATGAGCTTGATGAGCTCGTTGTACTCGTCAATGAGCTTTTGCCGCTCCAGGTTGGTCAGGCGCTGCAGGCGCATGTCCAGGATGGCCTGGGACTGGCGCTCGGACAGGGCAAAGCGTTCCATGAGCCGTTCCCGGGCTTCCACGGCGTTTTTCGAGGCCCGGATGATGGCCACGACCTCGTCGATGTTGTCCAGCGCGATGCGCAGGCCTTCGAGAATATGGGCCCGCTCCTCGGACTTGCGCAAATCGAACTTGGTGCGCCGCAAAATGACGTCCCGACGGTGGGTCAGGAAGTGCTCAAGCATCTGCTTGATATTTAAAAGGGCCGGGCGGTTGTCGGCCACGACCAGCATGTTGATGCCAAAGGAGGTTTCCAGCGGAGTGTATTTGTATAGGGCATTGATGACAATGTCCGGAATGGTGCCTTTTTTGAGATCAAGGACAATGCGGATGCCTTTGCGGTCGGATTCGTCGCGCAGGTCGGACACGCCCTCGATGCGGCCGTCGTTAATAAGGGCCGCAATCTTTTCCACCAGCGAAGACTTGTTGAGCGCATAGGGAATCTCGCGGATGACCACCGAGACATAGTCTTTTTTGCGCTCTTCAACCTCGGCCCGGCCCCGGATTTTGATGCTGCCGCGGCCGGTGGTGTAGGCCTCGATGAGTCCCTTGCCGCCGTAGATGGAGGCGGCCGTGGGAAAGTCCGGGCCTTTGACCAGACCGATGATGTCGGTGACCGGACAATGGGGGGCGTCGAGCAGATGGAGCAGGCCGTCGCACAGCTCGCCCAGGTTGTGCGGCGGAATGTTGGTGGCCATGCCGACGGCGATGCCCGAGGAGCCGTTTAGGAGCAGGTTTGGCACCTTGGTCGGCAGCACGGCCGGCTCTTGCAGGCTGTTGTCGTAGTTGGGCCGGAAGTCGACGGTTTCCTTTTCGATGTCGGCCAGAAATTCGCCGGCCAGACGCGACATGCGCACTTCGGTGTATCGCATGGCCGCTGCGGCGTCGCCGTCGATGGAGCCGAAGTTGCCCTGGCCATCGACAATGGCGTCGCGCATGGAGAAATCCTGGGCCATGCGGACCAGGGCATCGTACACGGACTGGTCGCCGTGGGGATGGTATTTACCGATGACGTCACCGACGACGCGGGCGGACTTTTTATAGGGCCGGTTGTAGGAGTTGGACAGGTCGTGCATGGCGTAGAGAATGCGCCGGTGCACGGGTTTGAGTCCGTCGCGCACATCCGGGATGGCCCGGCCGATGATGACGCTTAAGGAGTATTCCAGATAGGACTTCTTAAGCTCTTCCTCGATATGGATCGAATCGCTCACAGTATGCTCCAGTCAAACGGGGAGTCTTCGGGTGTCCGGCCGGAAGGCGTATTCCCAGGCCGGTGCTGCCCCCGGGGGACTGTTCCCCGGACCCGCTCGGTTTCAATATGCCGGTTGCGGCGCGTTTGTGGCCCTTAGATGTCGAGTTCCTTGATGGACAGGGCGTTTCGGTCAATGAAGTTCTTGCGATGCTCGACCTTTTCGCCCATGAGCTGGGAGAAAATGGTGTCGCACTCGTCAAGATCCTCGATATTGACCTGGAGGAAACTGCGCTTTTCCGGGTTCATGGTGGTTTCCCACAGCTGCTCCGGGTTCATTTCGCCCAGACCCTTGTAGCGCTGGATGTTCACGCCCTTTAGGGCATCGTCCATAAGCGTCTTGTAGAGTTCGAAAAAGCCGCTGACTTCGCGGACTTCTTCCTTGCGGGTGATGGTCAAGGGCAGCACCGGACATTCGGCCAAAAGTTCGCCGTAGGTTTCATGGGCGCGGCGATAGATTTTGGAGCTAAAAAACTCCACGGCAATGCGGTGGCGGGCCATGTTGGGCGAAATAAAGACGGCATAGAGCCGGCGTTCCTCGTCTGTTTCCTCGGCCTCGACACTCACACTATAGTTGCAGCGGCCCAGATGGGCGACCAGTCCTTCCGGCAGATCAATGCCGGCAAAGTCCGAGGCGGTCAGGCGCGGGTGGCTTAATAGCGGCAGGATCAGGTCTTCAGGCAGGCCGTAGCTGGCCGCCTCATGGACCCGGGCTTCCAGGAAACGGATGCGCTCCACCAGGGCGGTCAGGGTCTCGCCGGCAAAGGTGATCTCGCCGGAACCAACGGCCACGTCCTCGCCGATGCGTCCCAAAAGGAAGCTCGAAAGCTCTTCCTCGTCCTTGATGAACCGCTCGAAATCGCCCTTGAAGACCCGATAGAGCGGCGGCTGGGCAATGTAGACATAGCCGCTGGTGATGAGTTTTTCGTAGCGCCGATAGAAAAACGTGAGCAGCAGGGTGCGGATGTGCGCCCCGTCCACGTCGGCATCGGTCATGATGACGATTTTGTGGTAGCGCAGCCGGGCCATGTTCTCGGCGTCTTTTTCCTCATTTTCGGCATCGCCCATGGTCGGGGTGGGTCCGATGGCCGTGATGAGATTTCGGATTTCCTTGTTGCCAAGCATCTTATCCGTTCGGGTTCGCTCGACATTCAGGATCTTGCCGCGAAGGGGCAAGATGGCCTGGAAGCGGGGGTCGCGCCCCTGCTTGGCCGAGCCGCCGGCCGAGTCGCCCTCGACGATAAACAGTTCCGACTCCTCGGGCTTCTTGGACTGGCAGTCAGCCAGCTTGCCGGGCAGGGAATGGTCGGACAGGGCGCCCTTGCGCCGCACCAGCTCCTTGGCCTTGCGGGCGGCCTCGCGGGCCCGGGCGGCGTCAACGGCCTTTTCCACAATGGCCTTGGCGTCCTTGGGGTTTTCCTCGAAGTGGACGTTCATGGCCTCGAAGACCATCTTGGCCACCTGTCCGGCCACTTCGGAGTTGCCAAGCTTGGTCTTGGTCTGGCCTTCGAACTGGGGCTGGGGGAGCTTGACGGAAATGACGGCGGTCAGGCCCTCGCGGACATCGTCGCCGGTCAATTTCTGTTTGAATTTCTTGGGGATGTCGGCTTTTTCAATGTAGGTATTGATGGCCCGGGTCAGCGCCGTCTTGAATCCGGCCAGATGGGTGCCGCCTTCCCGGGTGCGGATGTTGTTGGCAAAGGTCAGGACTTCTTCTTTGTAATTGGCGTTGTACTGCAGGGCGAAATCCACCACCAGCCCGTCCACTTCGCCAAGTCCGCCGATGATGTCGTGGATGGTCTGTTCGCCGGCATTGAGATCGGCCACGAATTCGTGGAGACCGCCGTCGAACCGGTAGGTGGTGCGTTCGTTGGTCCGTTCGTCCTTGAAATCCAGTTCGAGCTTGCGGTTTAAATAGGCCAGTTCCTCAAACCGCTTGGCCAGGGTCTCGTGGTTGAACTGGTTGGTCTCGAAAATCTCCTCGTCGGGCATAAAGCGAATGGTGGTGCCGGTGGATTCGGCATCGCCGATGACTGTGAGCGGGGTGACCGGCGCGCCGCGCTCAAAGCGCATGTGGTGGCGCTTGCCGCCCCGACGCACGGTCACTTCGAGATATTCCGACAGGGCGTTGACCACCGAGACGCCAACACCGTGCAGGCCGCCGGAGACCTTGTAGGCGTCGTTGTCGAACTTGCCGCCGGCATGGAGCACGGTCATGACCACTTCGACGGCCGGCTTGCCTTCCTTGGGGTGCATGTCCACCGGGATGCCGCGGCCGTTGTCCGAGACGGTGACCGAGTTGTCCAGATGAATGGTGATGCTCACGCGGTCGCAGTAGCCGGCCATGGATTCGTCGATGGAGTTGTCCACAACTTCATAGACGAGATGGTGCAGGCCGCGGATGTCCGTGGAACCGATATACATGGCCGGGCGTTTGCGTACGGCCGAAAGCCCCTCTAAAACGGTAATGGAACTGGCGTCGTACAACTGGGGCGTCTTATCCTGACTCATGCGATGTCTTCCTCGCTATAATACGTCTCTTCAACGATTTTCATGGGCATGATGATGACCAGACACTGCTTGTCGTCATCTCCGACGATGCCGCAGGGGCCTTCGGCCCCGGTCAGCGTCAGGGTGACCCGGGGGGATTCAAAGTGGCCCAGGATGTCGGTTAAGTCTTTGGTCGGGAAGGCCACCTTGTCCAGGCTCCCGGTAAAGGCGCATTCGAGCGTTTCCGTGGCTTCGCCGGCTTCCTGGCCCTGGCTTTTGAGCGACAACTCGCCTGGCCCGTCAAACAGGAAATAGGCGCAGCGGTTGTTGTCGGTATTGAAAATGGCCACCCGCTCCAGGGCCTCGATGCACTCCGAGCGGTCGATGGTCAGGGTGGAGACGCCTTCGGTGGCCAGCTTGGAGACAAAGGCGTTGTAGTCCGGGTACTGGTAAAAACTGAGCGGCAGGCTGAAGGTCTCGATTCTGGGGGCGGCTTCGGGAGCGGCCTCGTCGCGTTTCTGGGTCCGGAAAAAGAGCCGCTTCTGGCCCATGGCCAGTTCCACTTCCTCGGCGGTCAGCCAGCGCTTGAGCTCGGCCACGTACTTTTTCTGAATGAGAATGCCGTCAGCCGGCAGCATGGCCGAGATGGCATCGTCCAAAAAGCCCACCAGGGAGAACTGGTGGCCGTTTAGGCCGCAGACCTCGATCTTGGCTTCACTGGGCACGGGCTTGAAATACATGCAGGCCATGGCCTCCATGGTGTCTTCATCGGAGATGCAATAGGCCACGCGTTCGATGATCTCCTGGAGCACGTCGCCGGACCAGGTCACCGCGCCCTCGTCCGGAAAGGGCGAAAAGGGCTGGAACCAGTTGCGATCGGACACGGGCAGCTTGTAGCGCCGCGATCCCTGCTTGATGAGCAGATTGCCCGAGGCCTCGTCCAGGGTCAGGCTGATCTCGCCCGGGGGCAGTTTCCGGACCAGCTCGAAAAAGCTTTTGCCCTGCACGCCGCACAGTCCTTCCTGGCTGACCTTGGCCGCATAGTGGCCGGTAAATTCCAGGCTCGAGTCGGTGGACAGGATCCGAAGCGCTCCCGGCACGGCTTCGAGCCAGATGGTGCGCAGGAAGGCGGCTCCGGTTTTGGCCGGGATGATGCTCGAGGATTTTTGCAGTCCGTCGATGATGTCGTTTCGAAAGACCGTCAGTTGCATGGGCGTCTCCTTGGCGTGCGGGGTGCGACGCCTTTCGTCTTCAAGGATAAGAAGGATTGAAAGTTGTAGGAGTAGTAGGGGCTGTCGCTACGTTCGTTTGTCTGACAACGCCCTGAAATAACGCGATAAAAAACGATTCCGCAAGCGACCGGCAAGGCGCGGTGGGAACAGGCGGCCGGCTTCAGGCTCATGCCGGGCCTCCCTGACGACACTTTTTGGACAATTGGCGGAACAAAAGTTTCGTATCCTGGTTATCATCCAGAATTTGTTGGAATTTTCGGATCGAATACAGGACCGTCGAGTGGTCCTTGCCGCCGAAAATCTTGCCCAGGGCCGGATACGAGATGCCAAGAAGGGTGCGGCACAGGGCCATGGCCGCCTGCCTGGCAAAGACCAGTTCCTTTTTGCGGCCCGGGCCGGTGATGTCCCGGGCCGGGATGCCGAAATGCTCGGCGCACACGGCCAGCACCCGCTCCGGGGTCAGTTCCGGGACTTTCTTGTCCTCGGACAGCCGGATATGGCGCGAGAACTCCGCTTCGGAGAGTTCGCCGCCGACGTGCTGGCGAAAGGCCTCGATGCGCAGGAGCACGCCTTCCAGGCGCCTGAAGCCCTCAAACCGGCTGGCCAGGGTCAGGGTCTGTTCCCGGGACAGGCCCAGGCGTTTGTCCTTGTTGACCTGCTCGACGAACTGGCTGCGCACCGAGAGGTCCGGGGATTTGAGGTGGACCATAAGGCCCCATTCCAGGCGGGAGCGGAAGGTGGGGTCGAGAAAATCGCAGGAAGCGGCCCGCTCGCGGCTGGAAAAAACCATCTGGCGGCCGGCGTCGTGAAAGGCGTTGAAAACGCCGATCAATTCCTGTTCCATATCCGGAGCCCGGGCGATGTCGGTCAGTTCGTCGATAAAAAGCCAGTCGTGGCCGGCCAGATCGGCCCGGATTTCCGGACGCGACCGGCGGGGATCGGCGTAGAGGCCCTGAATATCGGCCACCGAGCCGAAAAAGACGCTCATTCCGGACTGGCCTTTGGCCACGGCATTGGCCATGGCCCGCAGCAAATGGGTTTTCCCCGAACCTGACGGGCCGCAAACGAAAAAGGGATTGTAGCGCACCTCGGTCTGGCGGGCCACTTCCCGGGCCAGGGCCAGGGGAAAGGTGTTTTTCTCGTTGGCCAGAAAGGTTTCGAAGGTGAACCGGTGGCCGTAGGGAAAGTCCGTGACCACGGCCCCGTCGGTCGGCTGGTGCGGCGCGCCGGCCCCGGCTGCGTTCTGGCAGCCCCGGGTCCGGTAGCGCAGGGTGTGCCCGGGTCCGAGGTACTGGGCCAGCTGGCGCTCGAAAAGTTCCTTGACCGAGGCGTCAAACCAGGCGGCAAAATAGCTATGGGGAAAAACCACGCAAAAAGAGCGGTCGGCCTCGGCAGTCGTGATGTCGAGGGGATCAAACCAGCGTCGCAGTTCCTGTTCGGGGCAGGTGCGCAGCAGATGTTGGCGAAAATCGTTTTTTAGCACGCCGTCACCGGATGCCGAAAGGGGCGCGGACGTCATCGGGCCGCAACGATATTTTCAGTCATAATGGTATGTTGTGCTGGACATCCCGGTCTTTTGCCAAAGATGCCGGAACAAGCCCAACCTAGCCTATTTTGGAGCCGAAGCCAAGGGGGGGGTACGCCCGGTTGCCAAGCTGGCTGAAATGGGCCAGAAAAGGCCCCGCCGGCCGCTATGCGTCGGGACAGGGGAGGGATGGCATGACCCACGAGGTGAAAAAGACTGTTGCCGAAATCAATCGGCGGATCGAGAAGGGCAAGGCCGTGGTTTTGACCGCCGCCGAAATGGTCGAGACCGTGCGCCGGTTGGGCAAGGTCCGGGCGGCCAAGGAAGTGGACGTGGTAACCACGGGTACTTTCTCGCCCATGTGCTCCTCGGGGATGCTCTTTAATTTCGGCCAGGAGCCGCCGACGCTCAAGGCCCAGAAGGTGCGGCTCAACAATGTGCCGGCCCATGCCGGCCTGGCGGCCGTCGATGCCTATATCGGGGCCACGGAACTTCCCAAGGAAGATCCGCTCAACAAGATCCACCCGGGCCGGTTCAAGTACGGCGGGGCCCATGTGATCGAGGATCTGCTGCGCGGCAAGGCCGTGCGTCTTTTCTGCGAATCCTACGGCACGGACTGCTATCCGCGCCGGGAGCTGGAAAAAGACATCACCCTGGCCGATCTCAAGTATGCGCAGCTTTTCAATCCCCGCAACTGCTATCAGAATTACAATGTGGCCGTGAATCTCACCAGCCGCATCATCTATACCTATATGGGGCCGCTCAAGCCCAATGCGCGAAACGCCAATTTCGCCACCGCCGGCGAACTGTCGCCGCTTTTCAACGACCCCTATTTGAAGACCATCGGCCTTGGCACCCGCATTTTCATGGGCGGCGGCACCGGCTACGTCATCGGGGCCGGCACCCAGCACGATCCCAAACCCAAGCGCAACGAACGCGGCATCCCCATCTCCGCCTCCGGCACCCTCATGCTCAAGGGCGACCTCAAGGGCATGAACGCCCGGTATGTCCGGGCCGTGTCCATTCTCGGCTACGGCGTGTCCCTGGCCATGGGCATCGGCATCCCCATTCCGATCCTCAATGAGGATATGGCCTTTTTCACCGGCGTGTCCGATGCCGACATCCAGATGCCGATCAAGGACTACGGCCACGACTATCCCAACGGCATCGGCCGGTCGCTGGGACTGGTCACCTATGCCGAGTGCCGCACCGGGGAAATCCTGGTCAACGGCAAAAAGACCCAGGCCGTGCCCCTGACCAGCCTGACCATGTCCCTGGAAGTGGCTGAGAAGCTCAAGGAAAAAATCGAGCAGGGCAAGTTCCTGCTGACCGAACCGGTGGAGGCCATCCCGTCGGAATAATCCGCCTGTTGGAGCCGCCCTATGGACTATCAAGGCCCCCGCCCGCCGGATGCGCCTGTTGCGGCAGCGCCGCCGGGCGGGGTCAATGTCACGGTGGTGGCCTTTAACCGTCTGGAATGCACCCGGCGCACCCTGGCCGCCGTGCGCGCCCTGGCCGGATGGCCCCATGTCCTGACGGTTGTGGACAACGCCAGCACTGACGGCACGGCCGCCTTTCTGGCCGAGGCCCTGGCCCGGGGCACCGTGGACAACGTCGTGACCCTGGCCCGCAACATGGGGCCGGCCGTGGCCTGCAACCTGGGCTGGTCCCTGGTTGCGGCCGAATATTATCTGCGCCTGGACAACGACATTGTCTTCACCCGCTCCGACTGGCTGGCCGATATGGCGGCCATAGCCGCGGCCTCGCCCCGTATCGGCTGCGTTTCCTATCCCATTTACCGTACGCCCGGAGAATATCTGCCGGCCAGCATCGACGGCAGTCCGGCCATGCTGCTGCCCTCCCACCCCTGGTCCTCGCCGGGAGGCTGCATGCTGTTTACTGCGGCGGTGCGGCGGGCCATGGGTTGCTGGTGCGAGGATTACGGCACCTATGGTCCCGAAGACGGCGACATGTCGCGGCGTCTGGACCAGGCCGGCCTGTTGCGGGCCTATGTGCCGGACTTTGCCTGGGGGAGCCATATCGGCCACGACGACGCCAATATCGCCGCCTATACGACCCGCAAGCAGACGCGCCAGGACTACCACAAAAGGGATCATACCGGGACGTTTACGGTGAATTGCCTGCTCTACGGCGGCGGCCTCCGGCCTCTTTGCATGGAGCGCCGGTTTGTGCCCCGCCTGGGCGGCGACGGCCGGGTGGCCTTTGTTCTTGACCGGGACTATCTGGCGCGTTGGGGAACCAAGATGACGGCCATGAAGAAGGTGATGGGCGATCTGGTGAATCTGTCCGGGCAGCCGGGCTGACCAGGGAATGCAGCTTTACAAACAGCCCGCCTTGGGCTACGGCATCGGGTTCTTTCATCTGATAGGAGGATACCCCATGTCCAAGCAAAAAAAGCATGAGCGTCACAAGGAACTGGATCGTCGCCGCAAACGCCGGAAGGAGCGCCTGAAAGAGCGTGTCCGCCAGGCCATTGCCGCCGCCAAGAAGGCGTAGTTTCAAGCCTTCCGGTTTCTCTCGATTTTGAGTGCTGGCGGCTTTGGGGCTTCCCAATGGCCGGACAGCATTGACCGCGACCGTCGCCACCTGTTTCCGGTGTCGCGCAGGCGAGAGCCACAGGCTTTGGAAATGATGGGTAATTATTTGAAATTACTTAATTATTTCCAAAAACAAACCTCTTGGGTTTGGCGGGCGGGCAGTACGGTGGTCGGTTTTTTGATGCAGCACACGTATCTGGTATGGATGAAAACCGGGCAAGGCGATGACTTGCCCGGCTTTTCGCACGACTTTCCGGGAGGGCCATATGCCCTTGTATGAGTATCAGTGTCCCGCCTGCGGCCGGGTTTTTGAGGAACTGCGCCGCAGCGGCGACGAAGCCGAGGCTGCCTGCCCCGAATGCGGCGCAGGCGCGCCGCGCATCGTCTCCCTCTCCGCCTTTGCCCTCAAAGGCACCGGCTTTTACGCCACCGATTACGTCAAGCGACGGCCGGGATCCTTCAAGCGCGACGGCAACGATACCGTCAAGGGAACTCCCGTGCCCATTCCCCAACTGGCCCGCGACCCGTCCGTGCCGCTTGCCGCCGAAACCGATCCCGACGACGATGACGAGGCACTGCCCAAGGAGGGCGCATGATCGAGCGTTATACCCGAAAGGCCATGGGCGCGCTGTGGTCCCTGGAAAGCCGCTTTGCCGCCTGGCTTGAGGTCGAAGTGGCCGTGTGCGAGGCCTGGACGCAGCTTGGCCGCATTCCGGCCGCCGACATGGCCGTCATTCGTGAAAAAGCCGGCTTCGACGTGGCCCGCATCCTTGAAATCGAAGAGGTCACCCGCCACGACGTCATCGCCTTTTTAACCGCGGTGGAAGAGCGCGTCGGCCCCTCGGCCCGGTTCATTCACCTCGGCTGCACCTCGTCGGATATCGTCGATACCGCCAACGGGCTGCTCCTTGGCCGGGCCGGCGACCTGATCCTGGCCGATCTCGACGGACTGCTCGCCGCCGTCAAAGACTTGGCCATGCGCTTTAAGGGCCAGCTCATGATCGGGCGCACCCACGGCATCCACGCCGAGCCGCTGAGCTTTGGCATGAAGATGGCGTCCTTTTACGCTGAATTTTCCCGCCACCGGGAGCGTTTCGTCGCTGCCCTGGCCGGCGTGCGGGTGGGCAAGATCTCCGGGGCCGTCGGCGGCTACGCCCACCTCGATCCCCAGGTCGAAGCCATTGCCCTGGGGCTTCTCGGCCTGGAAGTGGACCCCATCTCCACCCAGATCATCCAGCGCGACCGCCATGCCGCCTTCTTTACCTGTCTGGCTCTCATTGCCGGCGGCGTGGAGCGGCTTTCCACCGAACTGCGCCACCTCCAGCGCACCGAAGTGCTCGAAGCCGAGGAAGGCTTTGCCAAGGGCCAGAAAGGCTCCTCGGCCATGCCGCACAAGAAAAATCCGATTTCCGCCGAGAACCTCTGCGGCCTCTCCCGGCTCATTCGCACCAATGCCCTGGCGTCGCTGGAAAATATGCCGCTTTGGCACGAACGCGACATCTCCCACTCCTCGGTTGAGCGGGTCATCATGCCCGATTCCACCATCCTGGCCGACTACACCCTGTCCCGGCTGACCACGCTGCTTAAAAATCTCAAGGTCAACCCGGACAACATGGCCCGCAACCTCATGGCTTCCTTTGGGTTGTTTTATTCCCAGCGGGTGCTCCTGGCCCTTATCGAGGCCGGCATGGACCGCCAGGAAGCCTATGTGCTGGTGCAGCGGGTGGCCATGGCCTGCTGGGAAGGCCGCAGTTCCTTCCCCGACGCCATTCGCGCCGATGCCGCCATCGCCGCCAAACTGTCGCCGGCCACCCTCGACGCCCTGTTCGACCCGGCCTACTATCTGGCCCACGAAGACCTGATTTTTAAGCGGGTGTTTGGTTAGGGGAAGGGAAGAGGGGGAATGCCTCCGGCGGCCGGGGGCCTGAGGCCCCCGGACCCCCCGACTGTTTTAAGGGGGACGGCGTTGCCGTCCCCCCTGGACGGAAGCTGGGGAAAGACATTTCCTCGGTCCGGTGCAAGCTTGCCCGGGCCCCTGCGCCGGGAGAAGTTTTTCCAGGGATTGCGGAGTTTATTGGCAATCCAGACGGTTGCAGACTGGGCAGCCGCCGCTTTTGCCAGACGGGAGCCGCTGTTGCCCCGGCGGCCGGGGGATGATCACCCCCGGATCCCGGCTCGGGCAGCACGTTGCAAGGCTATTTTGGCCTTGACCGACAGGCAAGGCATCCCGCCATGGGGATGGTCGCTGCCGATGGAAAAAGATTTCAGGGCTGCGCGACGAAATCAATGGGTTTGGTTTCGAAAACGCAACGCGAGGCCGAATGGTCCCGCCGGCAGAAGGCGGCCAGCCCGGCCGATCACGAACCACTTTCCAAAAACGCCCGGCTTTTGTATGCCAAAGCCAAACGGGCGAAACGGGGTTTTTCATGTCGTGTGCTTCCCTTGATCTGGACGCCGGAGCCATGCGCGGCCGTCTGGCCCGGCTGCTCCTTGAGAAGTCCTACCGCGCCGGCGAGGTGACGCTGACTTCCGGTCGCAAGAGTGATTATTATTTCGACTGCAAGCAGACGGCGCTGCACCCCGAAGGGGCCTGGCTCATCGGCAACCTGCTGTTTGACCAGCTTCCGGCCGATATTGTCGGCGTCGGCGGCATGACCCTCGGGGCCGATCCGCTGGTCACGGCGGTCTCCATCGCCTCGCAGCTGCGCGGCCGCCCCATGCCGGCCTTTATCGTGCGCAAGGCCTCCAAAGGGCACGGCACCAACCAGTTTCTGGAAGGCCTGTCCAACTTCAAGCCCGGCGACAAGGTGGCCCTGCTTGAAGACGTGGTCACCACCGGCGGCACGCTTTTGACCGTCATCGACCGGGTGGAAGCGGCCGGACTGGTGGTCGGGGCCGTGGTCACGGTCCTGGATCGGGGCGAGGGCGGTTCTGAAACCCTGGCCAAGCGCGGCTTTCCGCTGCTCTCCGTCTTCACCCGTGAAGCGCTGCTCTCCGCTGCCAACCAGCAACCGACGTCCTGACGCGAGACCGCATGAAACGATTCGGCCACGCCCTGGTCCTTGCCTGCCTGCTGCTGCTGCCCGGTCATCCGGCGGCAGGGGAATGGACGGCGGACGTGGTGGACACGGAGTGGTTTCCCAGACGTTCGGTGGCCGTGGATAAAAAGGCCCAGTCCTTTTTTCTGCTGTCGCGGCAAAGCCCGGTGCGCGTGGCCGAGTTTCTCCCCTGCGCCACCGGCCAGTTGCTTGGCGACAAGAGCAAGGAAGGCGACCTGAGGACCCCGGAAGGCGTCTATTTCATCACCCGGCGCAAGACCGGGGGGCTCAATTACGAGCTCTACGGCGATCTGGCCTTTCCGCTCAACTTCCCCAACCCGGCCGATGTGGTGCGCCGCAAAACCGGGCACGGCATCTGGATTCACGGCCGGGGCCACGCCATCATCCCCTACGAGACCCAGGGCTGCGTGGCCATCAATACGCCCGATCTCCACCGTCTGGACAGCGAACTGTCGCTGGGCACGCCGGTCATTATCGCCGACGAACTGCGCCTGGAAGGCGACGCCGCCCGGCTCAAGGCCGAAGCCCGGGAAGTGGTGGAAGCCACCCAAGGCTGGGCCAAGGCCTGGCAGGACCGCTCCGACGCCTTTTTCGGCTTCCACGACGCCGAAAAATTCGCCATTTCCGAAGGTGAGCCTTTTGCCGCCTTTCGCGGCCAGAAGGAACGCCTGTTCAAGTCGCTGCCCTGGATTCAGGTGACTCTTTCCGACATCCGCGCCCTGCCCGGACCCGACTACTGGGTCACCTATTTCGTCCAGGTCTACCGTTCGCCCACGCTCATTTCCCAAGGCGTCAAGCGCCTGTACTGGCAGCGCGGCCTGGACGGCCGTTTCCGCATCATCGGCATGGAATACGAGGAAGCGCCGCTGACCGTGGCCGAGAAGGGCAAGGCGGCCAAGACCGTGGCCCTGGCCAATGAAGCCGAAACCACCACCGCCCGTCCCGATGCCCCCAGCGAAGAGGAAGGGCCGGGCCGGCTGTTGGTGGACGCCCATCAGGCGGCCATGGAGAAGATGGCCCAGAAGGCCTTCCACTCCCTGCCGCTGCGCCGCCAGCCCACGCCTGAAGACCAGGCCATCCTGGAAGTGGCCCAGACCGGCCCGGCCAAGCCCGGGGTTTCGCCGTTTGCCTCCGACGCCATGCAGATCGCGCCCCCGGCCCCGCCGGTTGCCGCAGCGCCGGCCGTTCCTGCGGCTGCGGCTGCACCGGCCCAGGCTGCCCAGGTCGCTGTCCAGGCTGCACCGGTTGCCCCGACCGCTCCGGTGCCGGCCGTGCCGTCGGTTGCCGCGCCGGCCGCGACTGCAACTGCGCCTGCGGCTGCTGCGGCGGTTGCGCCCACCGCCCCGGCCAAGACCCCGGAACCGGTTCCGGTCGCCGTGGCGGCCAAACCGGTGCCGGCTGATCGGGCCAGCGAAATCAAAGGCGTGGTGGAAGCCTGGAGAAGCGCCTGGGAACGCGGGCATATCGACAATTATCTGGCCCATTACGCCGACCGGGCCATCCAGGGGAATTTGAAGGGAAAAGACGCCATCAGACGCCAGAAATCCGGCCTGTGGCAGGGCCGGGAGCCGGGCCGTGTGGCCATGGATGTTGTGGCGATTTCCGCTGACGGCGACGGCTACACCGTGGTGTGCGCCATGCGCTACCAGGGCAAGGGGTCGGGCAAGGAGAGCACGGGCTTTAAGACTCTGGAATTGACGGCTGTCGGCGGCCATCTGCTCATTGCCAAGGAACACTGGTCCAAGAACAAGCCCGAGATCGCCCCGATTGCAGCCCTGGCCGCGGCGTCGCCTGCGCCTGCGCCGATTGCGGCGGCGTCCGCCCCGGCCCAACCGGCTTCGCCAGCCCCGGCGGCGGCTGCTTTGCCGTCTCCGGCCCAGCCGACTCCGGTTCCTGCGCGTCCGGCTGAAGCGGCCCCGGCTGCCAAGGCCGACCGCAACGCCGCTGTCGCCGCCATGGTCGAGTCCTGGCGGTCGGCCTGGGAACGCGGCCGGATTACCGAATACGCCTCATTCTACGCCGACGGGGCCGTCCAGGGCGACCGGCGCGGCCGTGAGGCCATCCGCAGCCAGAAGGCTGATCTTTGGAAGGACAAGGCCCCGCGCAAGGTGGCCTTTAGCGACGTGACCATAGCCCCGCGAAACGGCGGCTATGTGGTCACCCTCGTCCAGGACTACGAGGGCCGCGACGGCAGAGCGGATCGCGGGAAAAAGACGCTGTATCTCGCGCCGGCCGGAAATGGGTTCTCCATTGTCGAAGAAAAATGGAGCCGTATGTAAATGGCCGGAAGCGGCAGGATCGACATCCTCATTTTGCGTGATGCGTCAAGCGTTGGCCGCTACCGCCTGCCTGTCTGGCTTGTGCGTCTGCTCGTGTTCACCCCTGTCGTCTTTTTGCTGCTCCTGGGCGCGGCCGTGGCCGTGGCCTACCATCTGCATCAGGACAACAAGATGCTGACCGACCGGGCCGGCGCTCTACGCCAGGAGATTGACGCGGCCGGCGAGGGCCTCCTGCGTCTGGAAAACCTGGAACGCACCCTGCGTTCCAAGGATCTCACCGAGCTTGAAACGCTCCTTGGCTCGTATAATCCCGATAATCCCAGCTGGTGGAAGCCCCGGGTCGAAGCCCGTAAGGATACGGCTCCGACCAGCCCGGCCAGCCCGACGAGTCCGGCCGAATCCGGCAAGGAGCGCCCGGACCTGTCCAAGGTGCTGGCCCGGGTGGACGCCAATCAGGCCGGCGTGGATAATCTCAAATTCAAATTCGACAATCGCCGCCTGAATCTGGGCTTTGACCTCAGCAACGTGACCCCCCAGACCGGATTGGCGGGCAAGGTCGAAGTGGCCCTTGTGGGCAACGACGGCACGGTCTGGCCGCTTCGGGCCGACAAGGACGAGCTGTCCTTCCAGATCCAGCGCTTCAAGCAGATCGCAACCAGCCTGTCCCTGCCGGCCAAGGCCGAACCCCGCGACATGTACGGCCTGCGCCTTATTATCGTCGATTCGGCCGGCAAGCCGGTCTTCGCCCAGGTCTATCCGCTGCAAAAGGACTAGCCGGCCCGCCATGCCCCGCTATTTCGTCAATTTGAATCTCCGGGTGGCCAAGGCCCATCCCGAGCTGTTTGACCGCCATCTCCCCACCGGACTGCCGGTGGAAATCGGCCTCGATCCGCTGCTCCTGGACGCCACCACCGCCGACTGGCACCGGGAGATCGCCCGGCGTTTGGCCGATGCCGGCGTGGCCGCCACCGTGCACCTGCCCTTTTTCGATCTGCAGCCCGGCAGCGCCGACGCCCGCATCCGGGCCGCCAGCTGCGACCGGCTGCGCAGCGCCCTGGATATCGCCGCCCTGTACGCCCCCAGGCGTCTGGTCGGCCACGCCGCCTACAACCGCTTCCTCTACATCCGCTCCTTTGCCGACTGGGCCGAGCGTGCCGCCGATACCTGGGTCAAGGCGCTTTCGGTCTGGCCCGACCATGCGCCGCTGTGCCTGGAAAACACCTTCGAGACCGACCCGGCCACCCTGGCCGAGGCCGTGGCCATCCTGCGCCGCAAACTGTCCCCAGAGGCCGCTTTGCGCGTCGGGGCCTGCTTCGACGTGGGCCATTGGTACAGCTTTGCCGAGGGCAAGGCGCGCGGCAATCTCGACGCCTGGCTCGACGCCCTGGCCCCCTGTCTGCTCCACCTGCATCTCCACGACAACGACGGCACTTTCGACCAGCATCTGGGACCCGGCCAGGGGGAGATTCCCTTTGACGCCATCCTCGCCGGTCTGGCCGCCCGCGACCTGACCCCCACCGCCACCTTCGAGCCGCACACGCCAGAGGCCTTCGAGGCCGCCTTGGCCTTTGCCCGGGCGCGGCCAGCGTATTTCGACAACGAATAGGGCGCGAGAGGGGGAGAAGTGAAGGCAAAAGATGCCTCCGGCGGCCGGGGGGATGATCCCCCCGGACCCCTGCAATGGGGAAGTTGTGAAGGGGTTAGCGCAGGTACATCGGGATGTTCATGAACAGCTCCCGGGTGAAATTGAGCATCTTGTCCATCATCCAGGGGAAGGCGATGAGCAGGGCAATGAACATGGACAGGATCTTGGGCACAAAGGTCAGGGTCATTTCCTGAATCTGGGTGGCCGCCTGCAAGACCGACACGAACACGCCCACCACAAGGCTAACCGCCAGCATGGGCATAGCCAGAAAGAGCGCCAGTTCAATGGCTTGCCGCGCCAGGGCCACAACCATATCAGTCGTCATGGGCCAGCCCCTCCTCAGGTTGAAAACGAGTTGACCAACGAGGCGACGATCAGCCCCCAACCATCCACGAGAACGAACAACAACAGCTTAAACGGCATGGCAATGGTGGCCGGCGGCAGCATCATCATGCCCATGGCCAGCAGGATGCTGGAAATGACCATGTCGAGGATGAGAAACGGGATGTAGATGAGAAAGCCGATGGTAAACGCGGTCTTGAGTTCGCTGATCATGAAGCCGGCCGCCAGCATGGTGGTCGGGACCTCGGTTTTGTCCTTGGGCCGTTCCATCTTGGTGATGGTGTAAAAGACCGACAGGTCTTTTTCCCGGGTGTGCTTGAACAAAAACTCCCGCATGGGGATTTCGGCTTTCTGCAAGGCCTCGGTAAAGCCGATCTGCTCGGCCAGATAGGGTTGCAGGGCATTGTCGTTGATCTGCTTGCCGGTCGGGTACATGATGACGGCTGTCATGAAGATGGCCAGACTGGCCAGAATCTGGGTCGGCGGCACCTGCTGCACGCCCATGGCCTGCCGCAGAAACGAAAACACCACGATGATCCGGGTAAACGAGGTCACCGTCAGGATAAACGACGGGGCCAGCGACAGGATGGTCAGGGCGAAGAGGATTTCAAGCAGCGTGGAAATGTGTTCGGGCTGATTCTGGCCGGCCGCCAGCGACAGGGTCAGTTGCGGCGCATCCTGGGCCAGGACCAGGGCCGGCACGAGGAGAAGGGCCAGCGCGGTCAGCCCCCCGAGCCAGCCGGCCCGGCTACGGCGCATCCCGGTCCTGGGTTCTGGCGGCCAGGGTGTCGGCGAAATCGGTTGCGGCAGCATCGTCAACCTCGGTCTCGGTCAGAAACGTAATGGATTGCTCGGTGATTCCAAGCACCAGATCTTTATTCAAGAAACGAACCACCACAATGCTCTTTCGCGGTCCGACCGGCAGGTGGTCGAGCAGGCGCAGCTTGCCGCCCCGGCCTTTCGGGCCAATGCCGAATTTTTGCCCGTAGCGTTTGAGCAGCCAGAAGGCAGCGAAAATAAAGGCCAAAATGATCAGCAGCGTCAGCCCCATCTTGAGGGCCACGCCGGTCAGGCCGTACTCGGTGGCGGTAAACGACCCGCCAGTCGGATCAGGCAAGCTGTTTCACCCGCTCGATGGGGCTTATGATGTCGGTTAAGCGCACGCCGAACTTTTCGTTGATGACAACGGCCTCGCCCCGGGCCACGAGCTTGCCGTTGACATAGATTTCCAGCGGTTCGCCGGCCAGTTTGTTCAGTTCGATGACCGAACCCTGGCCAAGCTGGAGCAGTTCGTTGATCAAAAGCTTGGTGCGCCCCAGTTCGGCCGACACGTCAAGCGGGATGTCCAGGATGAAGTCCAAGTCGCGGCGGATGGCCTCGGGCCGCTGGGCCTTGGCTTCCTGCGTCAAATCCTTGAACTTGGCCTTGGCGCTTTGACGCGACAGGGCTTCCTGATTGCGCTCGCTTTTGATCGAGGTTTCTTCCTCGTCGGCCAGGGCGGAGGCCCATTCGGCCGCCAGGGCGTCGTCTCCGCCGCCGCCGCCGCCGCCACCGCCGGAAGGCTGGTCGAAGAGGGCGTCGATGTCGTTTTGCGATGCCGGCTTGTCGTCCTGGTCATCCAGGGCGGCGGCCCATTCCGCGGCAAGTTTGTCCTGATCAATGTCGTCGGGAGTCATGAGGCTACCTCGCGCGGGGCGCTGCTTACTTATTGGATGACGAAATCCGTGAAATAGACCCGGGACACTTTGGGTTGGCCGATGGCCTGGTTGAGGCGGTCCACGATCTCCTTGCGCAACAGGATCTTGCCTTCAAGGGTGCTCAAATCCTGGGATGTCTTGGACGACAGCAGCATCAGCAAGGCATCGCGGATTTTGGCCTGGTTGCCTTCCAGCAGCTCCGGGTTGCCCGTCATCTCGACCTCGAGCACCACCTTGAGGTAGCGCCGGGCATTGGCGTCGGCCAGATTGACCACAAAGGCGGGCAGGGGCACGTTGTTGGACGCAGCCTTGTCCTTGCCGCCGTGGCCGCCCTTGGCTTCGCCGCCCTTGGCCTCGCCGTGGCCGCCTTCGGCCTTTTTCTCTTCAGGCTTGGCTTCGTGGGGTGCAGCTTCCGCCTTGGGCGCTTCTCCGGCCGGGGCGGCGCCTTCGGCCGTGGCGGCTGCCGGCGGTTTGGCCGCAAAAAATTTCAGGTAGGCGAAATAGCCGCCGCCGCCGAGCAACAGCAGCAACAGCACCAGGATGATATATTTGATCAGGCCGGATTTTTTCTTCTTGCCTTCAACCGGTTCTTCTACGTCAGCCATCCGTGTCTCCAGGGGTCAATGTCTTGGGCCGAACAGGTCGGTGCCCACCCGCACGTGGGTCGCGCCTTCCATGACGGCCGCTTCCATGTCGCCGCTCATACCCATGGACAACACAGGCAGCGGCAGGGTCAAACGCGCGCGTAATTGCTCGCGCAGGCCTCGTAAGCGGGCAAAGGCCGGTCTGGCCCGCACCGGATCGTCAAAGACCGGGGGGATGACCATCAGGCCTTCCAGGGACAAATTGGGGGCCATGGCCACGGTCTCGGCCAGTTCCGGCAGTCCGTCCGGATCGATGCCGGACTTCTGGACCTCGCCGGCGACGTTGACCTGGATGCATACGGCCTGGATGATGTCTAACGCCTCGGCTTTTTTTTGCAATATACGAGCCAATTCCAGATTATCCACGGTGTGGATGAGCGAAAACAGGCCCACGGCCAGCTTGGCCTTGTTGCGTTGCAGGTGGCCGATGAAATGCCAGGAAAGCCCGGGCGGCGCGGCCTCGATTTTGGCCATGGCCTCCTGGATGTAGGATTCTCCGAAAATCGTCTGGCCGCAGCCGGCCAGTTCGGCCACGGCAGCCAGGGGCTGTTTTTTCGATACGGCAACCAGCGTGACGTCGGCCGGGTCCCGGCCGCACGCCCGGCAGGCCCCGTCGATGCGTTTTTTCACCCAGGCCAGTCGCTCGAAAGCTCTCTCATCCACGAATCCATCACCCCCGCAAGCAGCCACGTCTTTTCACGCTTCACTTTCGTTTATCGACTTGGCAGCGCCCCGGTCAAATCAAACGAACCCCAGGTGGGATTCCAAAGGGCACTGCCCTTTGGCCGCCGGAGGCCTTCTTCTTGCCTTACTGGCCAAGGCCGAGATCGCGGAGAAAGGACGGGTCGTCGACCCAGTCCCGGCGCACCTTGACCCAGAGTTCCAGAAAGACTTTGACGCCGAGCATTTCTTCGATGTCGGCCCGGGCCTTTTGGCCCACATCCTTCAAGCGTTCGCCGCCCTTGCCGATGACCATGGGCTTGTGGCTTTCCCGGGCCACATGGATGGCGGCGCGGATTTTGGCCAGCCCGGGTTTGGATTTCTCGTCCCAGTCCTCGATGGTCACGGCCATGGAATAGGGCAGTTCGTCGCCCAGGGCCAAAAAGAGTTTTTCGCGCACGACTTCGGCCGCCAGAAAGCGCACGGGCGCGGTGGACACTTCGTCGGCGTCGTACTGGTGCGGCGCTTGGGGCAGGTGCGACAGGAGCGCCTTGAGCAACTCGTCCACGCCAACGCCGGTCAGAGCGCTTATGGGAAAAAGTTCGGCTGCGGGCAGGGCTTCGGCAATGGCCTCCAGCACCGGCAGCAGCCGGGCCTTTTCGCGCACCACGTCGACTTTGTTAAGGGCCACCAGGACCGGCAGCCGGCCGTCGCCCACGGCCTTGATGACCGGTTTGAGATCCGGGGCCAGCCCGTCGATGCGCCGGGCATACTGGGCCGCGTCGAGCATGAGCATGACCACGTCGGCCTGGGCCAGGGCGGCATAGGCCGAGCGCATGAGCAGCGGGGCGATGCCGCGCTTTTGGCGGTGCAGGCCCGGGGTATCGAGAAACACGGCCTGGATGTCGCCCTGGGTGATGATGCCGCTAATCGAGTTGCGGGTGGTCTGCGGCTTGGGCGAGACAATGGAAATTTTCTGGCCGATGAGGCGGTTAAGCAGGGTGGATTTGCCGGCATTGGTGGGGCCGAGCATGACCACATGACCGAAGCGCTGCACGTTTTCCAAAGATTGCTCCGAGGCGGCGAGGATGTGGGCCGCATTTCATCATTATTAAAAAGTCATATGGGAAAGCCTCGTAGGGGAGTATCCCGGTGCGGGCCAAACGGCAACCCTTGCCTTGTACCCCGGGGCTGGCTATAGCACGCCTGCCATGGGAAAGGACCTTATCATCGTCGAGTCGCCGGCCAAGGTAAAGACCATCAAGAAGTTCCTCGGTAATGCCTATGCCGTGGAAGCTTCGGTTGGTCACGTGCGTGATCTGCCCTCCAAAAAACTCGGGGTAGATGAAAAAGACGATTTCGCGCCGCAATATCAAATCATTCCAGGCAAGCAGAAAGTTGTTTCCAAGCTCAAGGAAGCAGCCGCCACAGCCTCCAAGATCTATCTCGCACCCGACCCCGACCGCGAAGGGGAAGCCATTGCCTGGCATGTGGCCGAGATATTAAAGGACGCGAACGTCCCTATATGCCGCATCCAGTTTAACGAGATCACGGCCAAGGCTGTGCGCGAAGCCATTTCCCATCCGCGCGAGATCAACGAAAAGCTTTTTTTATCGCAACAGGCGCGGCGTATCCTCGACCGGTTGGTCGGCTACAAGGTGTCGCCCATCCTGTGGCAGAAGGTCAAAAGCGGCATCTCGGCCGGGCGGGTCCAATCCGTGGCCCTGCGGCTGGTGGTTGACCGCGAAAAAGAGCGTCGGGCCTTTGTGCCGGTGGAATACTGGAATTTCAAGGCCAGGCTGGCCGGGGACGCGCCGCCGGAATTTGAGGCGGAGCTGGCCAAGTACAAGGGCAAGAAAGTCGAGATCGGCAGCGCCGAGGCTGCGGCCGAGGCCGAGGCGGCCATCGCCGGCCAGCCGTTTGTCGTTGCGTCCGTGACGGAGAAAGAACGCAAGAAGTCGCCGCCGCCGCCCTTTATCACCTCGACCCTGCAGCAGGCCGCCAACCAGCGCCTGGGCTATTCCGCCAAGCGCACCATGGGCGCGGCCCAGAAGCTCTACGAGGGCCTGGAACTCGGCGAGAAGGGCACCGTGGCCCTCATTACCTACATGCGTACCGACTCGACCCGCATTGCCGACGAGGCCCGGGACGCGGCCAAGGAATTTATCACCGAGACGCTTGGCCCGGACTACTATCCGGAAAAAGCGCGGCATTTCAAGTCCAAGGCCGGGGCCCAGGACGCCCACGAAGCCATCCGGCCCATCGACGTCTCCCTGACGCCGGCCGACGTCAAACTGCTGTTGCCCAAGGATCTTTTCACGCTCTACAAGCTCATCTGGGAACGCTTTGTCGCCTCCCAGATGAGCGAGGCGCGGTTCTGGGACACGGCCGTGGACGTTGCCGCCGGCCCCGGAATTTTCAAGGCCAAGGGCCAGCGCCTCATTTTCCCCGGCTATTTGAAGGTGTACGGCCAGGAAGTGGGCGATGAGGCCAAATCCCTGCCCAAGCTGGTCAAAGACCAGGAACTGACCCTCTTGGAGCTGAAAAAAGAGCAGAAGTTCACCCAGCCGCCGCCGCGCTACTCCGAAGCCTCGCTCGTGCGTGAATTGGAAGAAAAGGGCATCGGCCGGCCTTCGACCTATGCCGCCATCATCTCCACGCTCATCGACCGCGAGTATGCCCGGCTGGAGGAAAAGCACTTCGTGCCCTCCGAGCTTGGCGAGACCGTGTCCGACCTCCTGGCCGAGCATTTCGTCAAGATCATGGACGTGGGCTTCACCGCCGGCATGGAAGCGTCCCTTGACGCCGTGGCCGAGGGCCGGGCCGACTGGGTCACGTTGCTCAGGGACTTTACCGAGGACTTCTACCCCACCCTGGTCAAGGCCGGCAAAGACATGGCCAAGGTCAAGGCCGGCAAGGAAACCGACGTCGTCTGCGAACTGTGCGGCAAGCCCATGGTCATCCGCTTTGGCAAGGCCGGCGAGTTTTTGGGCTGCTCGGGCTATCCGGACTGCAAGAACACCAAGGAGTTCGACCGGGCCGCCGACGGCGCGGTCATGCCCCGGGAGCGCAAGGCCGAGGAAATCGCCTCGGTCGGGGCCTGCCCCACCTGCGGCAAGGATCTGGTGGTCAAGAAATCCCGCACCGGCAGCCGGTTTATTGCCTGCACCGGCTGGCCGGACTGCAAATACACCAAGCCGCTGTCCACCGGCGTGGCCTGTCCCCGCGAAGGGTGCTCCGGCACGCTGGTCGAGAAAAGCTCCAAGCGCGGCAAGGTGTTCTACGCCTGCGACGCCTATCCCCAGTGCGACTTCGCGGTCTGGGACTGGCCCATAAACGAGCCGTGCCCCCAGTGCGATTCCAAGATTTTGGTGCGCAAAAAGACCCGCGACGGCGAACTGATCAGCTGCCCCGCCAAGACCTGCCGCTACAAGCGCAGCGCCGACAGCAAGAAAGACGAGGGCGAGGAATAGGGATACGGGAAAAGAGAAGAAGCCTCCGGCGGCCGGGGGGATGATCCCCCCGGACCCCTCAAATGGGGGAACGGGCCTGCTTGGTGACAGAGTCAATATGCTACAGACCGCCTACCAAGGCGTGGGATTCTTTATCCAAAAGAATCCCAACCCCAGAATTGTGGGTATCTCAATGAAAATCGAAGCGATCACCCTCAAAAACTTTAAGATTTTTAAAGACGTTACAATTCGGGATTTGCCGAGATTTTGTGTTGTTGTGGGCGCAAACGGCTCAGGAAAAACAACCTTATTTGATGTCTTTGGTTTTTTGCATGACGCATTAAAAGGCAATGTCCGAAAGGCTCTTGATAGCCGTGGAAGATTCAGGGAGGTTCTTAGTCGTGGTGCGGGTCCTGATGAAACAATATTGATTGAAATACAGTATCGAATGGACATTGTTGGAGTTGATCGCCTTGTTACATATTTTCTTGAAATTTGCGAGCGAGACGGAAGGCCGGTTATTAAAAGAGAAATTCTTCGCTACAAGCGAGGGAGACATGGTGCCCCATTTCATTTTCTAGATTTTAAAGAAGGTGAAGGTTTTGCAATTAGCAATGAAGAGGATTTTAATAAGCCGGATGAAGATTTGGAAAGAGAAAGTCAGAAACTTGATTCTCCAGACATATTAGCGATTAAGGGGTTGGGGCAATTTGACAGGTTTAAAGCTGCCAATGCTTTTCGCCGGCTTGTGGAAGCTTGGCATGTTTCTGATTTTCACATTAATTCCGCACGTGGCCGCAAAGAAGCATCAGGCGAATCCGAGCATTTATCAGAGACTGGTGACAATTTGCCCAGAGTCGCTCTCTATCTGTACGAGCAGCACCGAGAAGTATTCGATAATATTCTTTTAGGGATGACACGCCGGGTCCCAGGAGTTCAAAATATAACTCCGAAACTTTTGGACGATGGCTATCTTACGTTACGTTTTCAAGATGGATCATTCAAAACGCCATTTCTCGATCGTTATGTTTCCGATGGAACAATAAAAATGTTCGCCTACCTCGTTTTGCTTTATGACCCGAAGCCACACCCTCTGCTTTGTGTTGAAGAGCCCGAGAACCAGTTGTACCCAAAACTTATGCCTGAACTGGCTGAGGAATTTCGATTGTATGCGAATCGGGGGGGGCAAGTTATCGTGTCCACGCATTCGCCAGATTTTTTGAATGCTTGTGAGCTTGATGAAGTTCTTTGGCTGGTGAAAAAAGATGGGTATGCAGAGTTACGGAGGGCAAAGGATGATCCACAGATAGCTGCCTATATGAATGATGGCGACAGCATGGGCTATCTCTGGAAACAAGGGTTTTTTGAAGGGGCCGACCCGCAATGAGGGAATTGGTCTTTTTGTTAGAAGAGGAATCCGCCAAGGGAATGCTGGAAGGCTTGCTTCCAAGGATAGTGCCTCCTGGAATTGTCTGCAGGTGCATCCCTTTTGAGGGGAAACAAGACCTGAAACGTCAACTCGTCAGAAAGATAAAATACTATCAGAATAGGGATGCTTTTTTTGTCGTTATGCGAGACCGTGATTCGCATCCTGATTGTATTGCTCTGAAAGCTGAATTCAAAAGCCTCTGTTCAGAGGCAGGAAAGCCTGATGCCCTTATTCGAATTGCTTGCTGCGAACTCGAGAGTTTTTATCTTGCTGATTTACAAGCCGTTGAAAAGGGGCTTGGGCTGACTGGACTCGTTCGTCTGCAGGGAAAGGCAAAATTCCGTGCGCCTGATACCATCTTATCGCCATCAAAAGAATTGGATGTACTAACAGGCGGTCGGTATCAAAAGGTTGGAGGATCAAGAGCTATTGGACTTTTGCTCGATCCTGAAAACACCCGGTCGACAAGTTTTAAGCATTTAGTTTCAGGCATCCGGCGAGTGGTTGACTTCCTTTCATAAAATTTCAAATCTAGTGCAAATCCGTAAAGAAAAGAAAGTGGCTTGGCTCTTTTCGTACCCTCATTACAGGAAGAGTCTTTTCGCGCATTTTAGATAATTATCTCAGCTTGTTACCGCAGCCCGCAGGCCCGCTCGCAGCGCTCCCGCACGCCCTCGCCGGGCAGGCCCAGGTGGGCGGCCACACAGGCCTCGCACAGCGTCACCGGCTGGGACAAGGCCAGCCCCTGGCTCGCGGCGTTTTCCAGCACCATGGCAAAGACCGCCTCGGCCAGATCGGCCCGGGCCGGTATCATCGCGCCCCGGGGAGCCGGCGAGGCCGGACCGGCCGCCGGCGTTTGCAGGAAGATGACCGCCAAAACGCCCAGAACCAGTACGCCGGCCACAACGATTTTCTTGACTTCAGGCATGATTTCTCCCTCCATTTTCTCTTCCGGCCCGGCCTTTACGACAGGTCAGGGCTGTGCCATAGGGCCAGTGGAGCTATGGGCGGGTTGTAGCGCGTCGCCGGCATTGCCATCCAATCGCAATGTCTGAAGCGGCCCTTCTGCCTGGCTGAAGACCCTGGCGACGCCGGAGGGGCGTTGTGGAATACTATCACCTGCGCACGTTTGTGGCTGTGGCCGAGGAGGAGCACCTGACGCGGGCGGCCGAGCGCTTGAACGCCAGCCTGCCGGCGGTCAGCGCCCATATCCGCGGCCTGGAAGACGAGCTTGGGGTGGCCCTTTTTTCGCGCACGCCCAAGGGAATGCGGCTGACCGCCGAAGGCCGGGCGCTTCTCGGCGAGGCCCGGGCGGCCCTTTCGAGCGTCGAGGCCGTGCGGCAGCGGGCCGGGGCGTTGCGCCAGGACGTCGTCGGCGTGGTCCGTATCGGCCTCAACAACGAAGCCGTCCGGATGCGTGTGCCCGAGCTCTTGACCGTCATGACCCGGCGGCATCCCGGGGTGGAGCTGCATCTGGTCAATTCCAGTTCGCCGCGAATCCTCGACAATATGCGCCTGGGCAAGCTCGATATCGGGTTTGTCTACGACAACATCATCGAGCCGGGCCATGACATGGTGGCCGTGCCCCTGGAAGAGGTGCCCATGGCCGTGGTCGGGCCGACCTCCTGGGCCGAGCGGGTGTGCGAGGCCGGCTGGGACGAACTGGCCGGGCTGCCCTGGGTCTGGTTTTCCGATCGCTGCCCGTTCCAGTATCTGCTTGAAGCGTCGTTTTCCTGCCGCGGCCTGCCGCTCAATAAGGTCATGGTGGGCGACAACGACGCCACGCTGCGAACACTCGTGGCGGCCGGGGTGGGGCTGACCCTCTTGCGCCGCGACGATGCCCTGGATGCCCGGGCGGCCGGCGAGGTCTGCCTGTGGCGCGAAGCGGGAATGACGCTTGGACTCGCGCTGGTCTACCGTCGGGAGAGGGCGGCGGATCGGCTTATTGCGGCCGTGTCGTCGGCCGTGGCCGAGGTCTGGGGACTCCCAAACCGGCAGCGGTGACGACGCGTTGATGGATTTTTACTGCGCAGGAGAAAGACGACATGAGTGAGGCGGCAACGTCCGGCCAGGGGCTTTCCTGGCGGGCTGCGTGCGGCATAGCGGTTCTGGTCCTGACCCTGACAATGATCGCCATGGCCCAGGCCAATTACCACGCCGATGATCCGCAGGCCAACCAGGTGCTGTCCGGCAGCGCCTTCGGCTATGCCGATCTGCCGGGCCGGCAAGTGCTGGTGCCGGTGGAAACGGCCCTGGCCCGGGGCATGAAGGGATTTCGCAAGGCCGTGGCCGTGCCCGGCCGGGTGGTCGATCTGACCTATGCCGGGGCCCAGCATGGGGCCGATGCCGGAGCCGACGCCGGCCGGTTCGCCGGCACGCCCGGGGCGGTCTTTGCCGCCAGCCAGGGCATGGAACCGGGCAGCGACGTGCTGGTGGCCACCGAGGCCTTCCTGGCCGAGCGCGACGTACTGGCCGTGACGCCGGCAACCGGAGACAGGGCCTGCGACGATGCGGCGCGCCAGGGGCTGTTGCAGCGTACCGGGCGGGAGATCGTCTGGTGCCGCGAGGTGGCCACGCTCTCCGATGGCGGCCGGCTGTCCCTGGCCCGCTTTGCCCCGCACGGCCGCGACGAGCTGGTGGTCCTGGCCTACAGTGCGCCCGGGGGCCAGCCGGCCTATCTGGAGTATCCGGGCAGCGCCGATCCGGGCGGTACCTGGCGGCTGGATGACGGCGGCGAATTTTCCCTGGACGCCTACCGGCCGCTCTTTGCCTTTCGTGGTCCCCAGGGCCTCGAACTGGCCGTGCGCTGGTCCGGTCCCGAGGGGGACGCGCTCGACCTGTACCGGCAGGCCGACGACAGTTTCACGCCCTTCGTGGCTGCCACCTGGGCGCATCCGGAGTAGGCTGGCCGGACGCAGCCCCGGCTTTTCGCCGTCCGCCAATGGCGGACGGCTTTTTTTGCGCCGTTGACGCCGGACAGCAAAGGCGGCAACACAGGGGCAAACGCCGGAATCGGGCCAATCCGGGGGAATGGGCATGTACAGCGATCTGCGCTATCTGGGAATTGTCATCATCGCGGTGGCGGCAGCCTTTCTGCTGCTGGGCGTCGTCCGGCGGCGGGCGGCCTGTTCGCTCAGCCTGGAACAGCGCAACCTGTTCGGCACCAATTTCGGCTATTTCACCACCCTCTACACCTTTTTTCTGGGCTTTGCCGTGGTGTCGCTGTGGCAGACCTACAACGGCGCGGATTCGGCCATTACCAACGAAACCGACCTGCTCGTGGTGGAGTACCGCCTGTCCCTGTCTTTGCCGGGAACCCAGGCCCTGCGCCAGTCGCTGCTGCGTTATGTCGAGGCGGTGCAGGACCCGGGCTGGAACCACATGCGCGACGGCGAACCGACTGACGGGGCCGGGGCGCTCTATGACGCCGTCTGGAACGAGATGGGCCGCGTCGAGCCCCCGGCCGACAGCCACGGCCACGCCATCTACGCCTTGATGCTGTCCCGCATGATCGACCTCAACAAACTGCGCCACGAGCGTTTGCTGCTCATTGACGGCAGTCTCTATACGCCCATCTGGATCATCATCTACATGGGCGTGGCCTTTACCATCGGCGGCTTTTATTTCATTGAGACCGGGCACCGGCCGGCGGACCGCTATTTCATGGTCATGCTGCTGGCCATGGTCATCGGCAACATCTTTTTGCTCTACGAGTTGGACACCCCGTTTTCCGGGGTCATCTGTCTGGACCCGGATAAATTCGGTCAGGCCGCCCAGGCCATGCAGGCCCTGGGCGGATTGTGACGCCGGCAACGGACCATGACGAAATGCGTCTGAGACAAGAGACAGGCGGGGCAGGACCGGGCACAGCGGCCTTCTCCTGCCAAGGAGCGGATATGACGACAGACGAGAATGAAAACAAGGCGGCCGGTGGGCCGGACGCGCCGGCAACACCGGCTGTGCCAAGCGAAGTGGTCTGGCTCTTGCGGGAAGGGCATTCCCCCATCCGGGCCTGGCGCGAACACCTGGGCGTCACCCGGGAAGAACTCGGCCGGCGCTTGTCCGTGGTCGCGGCCGCCGTGACCCAGCTCGAGGCCCGGAATGCCCGGCCCCGGGCGGCGACGCTTAAAAAAGTCGCGGCCGTGCTCGGCATCAATTGGGAATTGCTGCAGGCCGCCAAGCCGAAGAAGTAGCGAGTTGGAATGATGCGGGAAGAGTGCCTCCGGCGGCCAAAGGGCAGTGCCCTTTGGAAACCCAAAGGGGGGGCGTTTGATGTGACCGGGTGCGCTGTCAAGGCGGCGGGCGGGCGTTGCGCAAGAAAAGGCGGAAAGAGACCGAGGCCGGGACAGCCCGTGCGTGCCCTTGACGGGAACCAGTGTTGCTCCAACGGTTGGGGCGAGTAGCCCCCGGACTCCTTAACGATCATGCCCCCGGTGGTGCGCAAACTCCACGGGGGGACTCCTCTACTGCCAGGGTAGGATAGCCCCGGCCGGCAAGCGACATTCCCGGCCTCTCGGGAGCACGGTTGGATTGGTACAATACCCTCGGTCGCTGCCACCCTCAAGACCCCGAAGAGGTTTCGGGCAGGTCCTTCCCTTTGCCCTTGACGGGCCAGCGTTGAGGACTGGAGCGACGCCTACGCGGCCTGTTCGTTGCCTGTTCGTAATTTTGTCAATAAAAACGGCGTATAGCTTGGATTAGGCACAAATGCACAGCGCGGGAAGGGAACCCAACCCGCCGCTCTCGGCCGCCACGCCTGCGGCCAGCATCCGAGCCGTTGCCCCGCGCAAAACGGCCGCTCCACGCAAAACAGCCGCGACCGGGGCGCTTACGCCTGCCGGTCGCGGCCGTTTACAGCTTCGTGGCGAGGAGGGGTTACGGCTGCGGGTTGAAGACCTGGAAGGTCTTTTTGACCTGCGTGCCGTCTTCGGCAATGGCTGTGAGCGTCCAGTCGCCCGAGGCCATTTCCCATTCCTTCTGGAAGGTGAACGTGCAGTGGTATTCCTTGCCCGTGACAATCGTCTCCACCGACTCGGTGGTAAAGACCACGGCGTTTTTGCTCGGATCGATCAGGCCCGGGCTGGCGGTGACGATTTTGACCTTGGAGGAGCCGCCTTCGGGCTTGAGCGTGCGAAACCGCATGCCGAAGGTGGAGCCGAGCTTGCGCGGGACACTGGTGGTGGAAAGCGCCAGCGCTCCGTTTTCATAGATGCCGAAATCCACCATAACGATGGTCGGCTCCTGGGGTTTGGGTTCGCCGCCGCCCAACCCGAAGAAATTCATGGTCGAGGAGCAGGAAGCAAGCAACAGACACAGAATCGGCAGAATCGCAAGCAGACGTTTCACAAATATCCCCCCATGGCCGACGGCCATATGTTCTCGATGTTGCCCACATGACTCCAACCGCCGCCCATGTCAAGGGAAGGCGGATTTTCGTCAGGCTTGCTGCGGCGTGCCAAAGGCCAGGGCGGCCAGCTCGGTCACGCCGGCAAAGTGCCCGGCCAGGGCCTCGCGCTGGTCCGCGACCAGACGCAGCCCGGAGACGGACAGCGGTCCCGGTTCGTTGCCGTACAGGACAACGGCCCGGTCAATGAGTTCCGCCGGCACGAATTCGGCCGGCAGTTTGAGCACCGTGCGCGTCCCTTCCTCATAGACCAAAACCGGCTTGTCATAGCCTTGGCGCCCCGGGCCAAGCACCAGATTGCCGGTGCGGGCCAGGGTCTCCTCCACCCGCGCCGGCGGCACGGCCGCCCATTTGCCCAGCAGCTCGAAAAAAGCCGGCCGCAGAACCAGATAGTAAAACGGATCGATTTTAAGCGCCACGGACACGCCCGGCACGTTTAAAATGGAAGGCGATTGGGCATAGTGCCGTCCCAGGCCTTTTTCCAGGCGCGACAAGGTGTCGGCGTAGTCCACGAGCATGGCCGCTAACCTCCGGGATTTCGGGCGCAGTCCAGCAGATAGGCGGCCAGTCCGCCCAGGTCCCTGGGGGTGCGGCCGAAAACCGCCCGCCACACCTCGTCCGACTCCATACAAAAATACAGGCCCCGCGAAAAGCCATGACCGGCCAGCCGGGCGGCCATAAACCGGAATTGTCGCACCCGAAGCGGCCGCAAGAGCCGCTTTTTGCCGTCAGCCCCCACGGCGAATTCCCCGAGCATGTAGTCCGGCAGTGCCCGGCCCTCGGCCACAAGCCGCCCGGGCAGTTCCGGCAGGCAGCGAAACGAACCCAGACTCATATAGGCGATTTGCTGCGGGGAAAGATAGTCGAAAATCATGTCGATGATGTGGCCGTACTCCCGCTCCCAGCCGGCAAAATGGCAGATGGGGTCGAAATGCAGGCACACCCGGAAGCCCTCCCGGGCGCAGGCGCGGGCCGCGGCCAGCCGGGCTTCCAGGGGGGCGGTGTCGCGCTCCTCCCCGGCCACGATGGCCGGGGCATTGAGCGACCACGACGGCAGCACCCGGTTTGGCCGGGGGCTGGCCGCCATCCAGGAGAGGTCGGCGGTCTTGGATTTGAGTTCCAGGCTGACGTTGTCGTAGTCGGCCAAAAAGCCGAGCAGCTCCCGGGTGTGGCCGGTGATCGGCTCCAGGGCCATGGAATCGGCAAACTGGCCGGTGCCCACCCGGAAGACCCGGCTGGGGTCGCGGCCAAAAGTCCCGGCCAGCTCGGCGAACATGGCCCCGGTATTGGCAAAGGCGGTCAGGGTGCGGTCGCGGAAATAGGCCCGCAGGATGCAATAGGAGCAGTCCATGGGGCAGTTTTCGCCGATGTGGATGATCTGGTAGCCGCAGCAGCGGTAGTGCCGGGTGGCCGGGCAGGGGCGCAAAAACCGGCCCAGGTGGGCCTTGATGTGGAGCGCCCGGCCGCCAGCCGGGGCCAGGGGCAGGGCGTCGCCCGGGGCCAGGGTCGTCACCCGGGCCGCCGGCAGGGCGGCCTTGGCCCGGGCGGCCATGGCCGTGTCGGCCACGGCCGCGTCCACGGCCAGGGCGGTGATGTCCCACAGGGGCGCGCTCACGCCCCGGCTCCGCCGTCTGGCCCATCGTCTGGCTCATCCTCGTGGGCAACGGTCAACAGCCGCGGCAAGACAGGCGAAAAAGCCATGGCCGCCATATCGGCGGCGGCCTTGGCCAGCTCGGCCGGATTTTTGACCGAGATCTCCAGGGTCACGGCGTCGGACTCAAAACCCTGGCTCGGCTTGACCTTGACCCGGCTGCCCCGGGCCAGTTCCCGGGAAAGCGCGGCAAACCGGGCCTCCAGGGTGGTGAGCAGGGGATAGCGCAGCCGCCGCAGGGCGGCCAGGACCCCGGCCGTCAGGTCATTGGGCGACAGTCCCCGGCCAAGGAGATCGGTTGCGCCGGACCGGGCCAACAGGACGCCGGCCGGGCAGCCGGCCAGCCGCGCCGCCTCGGCAATCCAGGTGAGCGCCCCGGAAAGGCTGCCTCGGGACCAGCGCACGGCTGCGAGCAGCGGCATGAGGGCGTCAAGCGTCTCGCCCGGCAGGGCGGCCAGCAGCCCGGCCGACCCGAGCGGCACATGGCCCGAGGCGAGCAGGGCGTCCAGGGCCGGCGGCAGGGTCAGCCACTGGGCCAGCAGCCGGCCCCGGCGGTCGTCCGGGGCAAAGAGATACGGCCCGGCCAGGCGCAGGGCGTCGTCGATGGGACCCTGGGCCGCGAAATAGCGCCCGGCGGCCACGGCCATGGCGTCGGTGACGGTCCGGCCGAGGTTGGAGGCCAGGTACAAAAGGCCCAGGCGCACGGCCGGGCTGATGGCCGCGTCCTGGCCGTCTGCCGCCTCTGGCCCGTCTGGGTCCTGCGGCCCGTCCAGGGAAACGGCCAGGGCGCTAAGGACGCTCCCCCGGCGTTCCCGCAAGGCGGCGGCCCGGCGCGACCCGGCGGCCAGGATGGGCCGGCCGCCCGTTTCCACCACCAGGGCCGGGGTGGTCTGGCCCAGAGTGGCCAGGGACGTAAGCAGGGATTCGTCCGGGGGAGCGGCCCAAAACAGGTGGGGGGCGGCGATGTCGAGATCGCGCGGGTGGAGAAAGAGTGGCTGCACGGTGTCGTTTTTCTTACGGTTTTCCCGGAGAGTTCGTGATTCCAAGACGTTGTCGTCTTGACAAGGGGTGACGCCTCATCCAATATGCTCAAACTCGTGGAAAAGCCAAGGGCCTGAAAATGCCCGGATTTCCGCGCCGATCTCTCGCTCGGTTCGCTTCGTCACCCAGCCGCCCAGGCGGCTTGCGATACGGTACAGGAAAAACGCCCACGGCGTTTGGACCACGTGACAACGCCTAGCACAAGGGAGAAGGGAATGTCGGATAACCTCGCCAGCCAACGCACCTACGCCCTGATCGGCCACGGCGGATGCGGGAAGACCTCAGTGGCCGAAATGCTCCTGTTTACGACCGGAGCCGTGGCCCGCCTGGGCAAAATCGAAGAAGGCACCACCGCGCTTGATTACGAGCCTGAGGAAATCAAGCGCCGGGGCAGCACCCAGCCCGGCCTGGCCACCTTCCAGTACAACAAAAATCGGCATTTTCTTCTGGACATCCCCGGCGACGGCAGCTTCAACGGGGATCTGCCCTATCTGCTGCGGGCCGTGGACGGCGTGGTCTTTGTGGTCGACGCCGTGGACGGCGTCAAGCCGCTGACCAAAAAGCTCTGGGGCGAAGTGGCCAAGCTCGGCCTGCCCACCATCTTTTTTATCAATAAAATGGACCGCGACCGGGCCGATTTCGACCTGGCCTTGACCGGCATCCGGGAAAAGCTCGGGGCCAAGACCTTTATTCAGAATCTGCCCATCGGCGCGAAAGAGTCCTTCAAGGGCGTGGTCAACGTCCTGGAAGGCAAGGCCTATTTCTTCGACGACAAGGGCGGCGTGACCGAAGGTCCCATCCCTGACGATATGGCCGACGAGGTCGAGACCCTGCATGAGACCATGATCGAGGAAGTGTGCGTTTCCGATGAACAGCTCATGGAACGCTACCTCGAAGGCGAGGCGATTCCCGTTGAGGAGCTGCTGGCCGCCGTGCATGCGGCCACGCTGTCCGGGGCGCTTTGCCCGGTGTGCTGCGGTTCGGCGCTCAAGGGCATGGCCGGCGACCGCCTGCTGGCCGCCATCCAGAACTATCTGCCCGGCCCCCTGGAATCGGCCGCCGGCGGCAAGACCATCGCCATCGAAGGCGGGGAACTGACCGCCTCCGAGACCGGCCCGGTGGTCGCCTTTGTGGTCAAGACGCTCTTTGATCCCTTTGCCGGCCAACTCTCCATCGTGCGCGTGCTGTCCGGCACCGTGACCACCAACCTGGAATTGTTCAATCCGACCACCGGTTCGTCCGAACGCGCCGGCCAGATCCTTTTGCCGCTCGGCAAGGAGGCGGCCATCTCCAAGGAACCGGCCGGCCCGGGTTCGGTCATTGCCCTGGCCAAGCTCAAGGACACCGCCACCGGCCACACCCTGTGCGACCCCAAAAAACCGGTGGTCGTCCCGGCCCCGGTGCTGCCGCCGCCCATGATCTCCTACGCCCTGGCCCCGGCCGAGAAGGGGGATGAGGACAAGGTCTTTGCGGCCATGTCCAAGCTCCTGGACGAGGACATCACCTTGTCGATCACCCGCGACGAGGAAACCGGCGACATCCTTATTTCCGGCATGGGCCAGACCCACCTGGAGACGGCGGTGGAAAAAGCCCGGCGGCGCTACAAGGTGTCGCCGGTGCTCAAGGCCCCGAAAATCCCCTACCGCGAGACGGTCAAGGGCAAGGTCGAGGTCCAGGGCCGCCACAAGAAGCAGACCGGCGGCCGCGGCCAGTTCGGCGACTGCTGGATTCGCATGGAAGGGTTGCCGCGCGGCTCCGGTTACGAGTTCGTGGACGCCATTGTCGGCGGGGCCATTCCGCGCCAGTACATCCCGGCCGTGGACAAGGGCGTGCAGGAATCCTCGGTGCGCGGCTTCCTGGCCGGCTATCCCCTGGTCGATTTCCGGGTCACGCTCTACGACGGGTCGTTTCACACCGTCGATTCCTCGGAAATGGCCTTCAAGATCGCCGGGTCCGTCGGCTTCAAGGCGGCCTGCGAGAAGCTCAAGATTTCCCTGCTCGAACCCATCGTGCTGGTGTCGGTGAGCTGCCCGGACGAATACATGGGCGACATCATCGGCGACCTGTCCAGCCGGCGCGGCAAGGTGCTGGGGTCGGATTCGACCGGCGGCATCACGGAGATCCAGGCCCATGTGCCCATGGCCGAGATGCAGGAATACGCCAAGACCCTCAGTTCCATGACCGGCGGCCAGGGAGCCTTTACCATGGCCTTTGGCCACTACGAGGAATGCCCGCCGCCCATTGCCGAAAAGGTCGTGGCCGAAGGGAAGAAAAAGGAAGAGTAGGAGAAGATCGGGGCGCTGCCCCGAACCCCGCCGGGGGCATCATGCCCCCGGACCCCCGAAAGGTGGGGCCGCGATCCAGCCGGATCGCGGCCCCACCGTCAGGTCTGGCGGCCGCAACGCAGGAAGCAGCAGCGAAAAGACGAAATCATGGCCCACATTCTCCTCATCGACGACGACGCCATCCTGCGCGAGACCTTTGGCAGCCTCATGCGCCGGCTTGGGCATATGCTCATCTGGGCCGGGTCCATGGAAGAAGGGCGTCTGGCGCTTGGCCGCGACCGGGTGGACGTGGTGTTCCTCGATTTGCGCCTGCCCGACGGCTATGGCCTGGACCTGATGGAGGAGATCAAGGCTGCGCCGGAGTGCCCGGAAGTCATCATCATCACCGGCCAGGAAGACCCGGAAGGGGCGGCGTTGGCCATCAAGTCCGGGGCCTGGGACTATATCCAAAAACCGCTGACCCCCAACCGCGTCACCCTGCCACTCACCCGCGCCCTGGAATACCGGGCGCAAAAGGCGGCCCGGCGGCCGCGGGCGGTGCTCAAGCGCGAGGCCATTGTCGGCGGCGGCCCGGCCATGGAAGCCTGCCTCGATCTGGTGGCCCAGGCGGCCGATTCCGACGCCTCGGTGCTCATTACCGGCGAGACCGGCACGGGCAAGGAACTCTTTGCCCGGGCCATACATGTCAACTCCGCCCGGTCCCACAGCAATTTCGTGGTGGTGGACTGCGCCGCCCTGCCCGAGACCCTGGTTGAGAGCGTGCTTTTCGGCCACGTCAAAGGGGCCTTTACCGGGGCCGACCGCGACCGCGACGGGCTGTTCAAGCTGGCCGACGGCGGCACCCTTTTTCTCGATGAAATCGGCGAACTCTCGCCCGGCATCCAGAAGACCTTTTTGCGCGTGCTCCAGGACGGCCGGTTCCGGCCGGTCGGGTCCAAGCACGAACTGTCCAGTGATTTCCGGCTGGTGGCCGCCACCAACCGCGATCTGTCGGTCATGGCCGGCATCGGCTCCTTCCGCGAGGATCTGCTCTACCGGCTGCGCACCATCGTCATCACCCTGCCTCCCCTGCGCGAGCGGCCCGAAGACATAAAGGCCCTGGCCAGCCACTATATGAACCGGCTGTGCGAACGCTACGGCCTGCCGACCAAGGGTTTTGCCGAGGAGTTCTTCCAGGCCCTGGCCGCCTATTCCTGGCCCGGCAACGTGCGCGATCTGTTTGGCACCATGGAGCGGGTGCTGCTCCAGTACCGAAACGAGCCGGTGCTCTATCCCAAGCATTTGCCCGACGAAATACGCCTTCAGGTCTTGCGGGCGGCCGGAGTGGGCGAGTCGCCCGAGGCGTTTGAACCCGGGTTGGTCGAAACGGGCGGCCGGAGCCTGGCTCCCTGGAAAGCCTACCGCCGGCAGGCCCTGGAAACCGTGGAGCGAGACTATCTGACCGATCTGTTGCGGGTTAGCCGGGGCAACGTCACCCGGGCTGCGGCCATAAGCGGCCTGTCGCCGTCGCGGCTCTACGATCTGTTTCGCAAGTACGGGCTGGCGACCCGGCCGTAAGCTTTCGGCTGGACCAGCCGGCGGTTTCGCGCTTTTGGCCGGGCCACGAGCTGCTTTTGGGCGCCCGGCGTCGGCCTGGCCGCCTCTGGACAAAGAGGAGGGCGGCAAATGGGGAGCGGCCGGACTTCTCTTCTTGGCAATCCCCGGACAATCCCGTAGAAGCAGCGCCCGCCCGGAGAAATGGCCAGACGCGAGCGTTTTTTTCGTACTTTCTTCCTGTTTTACCGTAATACTGGACGAGACGCGGTCTGGTTTCGGGCGACCGATTTGAAGCGCTTGCTATCCTATCGAAAGATAAGGATAAATTTTTAGTCTCCAGACAAGCCATCCTGGCATGAAACTTGGATTTAAAGTGCAGAGCAGAATGATACCTCCCTATCATTTTGACCTCTCCTTCATCTCCTGCGCGGGGGCTCTTTCGGGGCCCCCCATTTTTTTGCGCCGAAAGCCCCTGGAGAAACCCCGCGCCATGCGTTATTTACAGCAGCATATGGACCCAAAGCGCTTGGTCGGGCCGCGTGACCTGACCCCCACGCTCCTGGGTCCAGGTCTCGCCAAAACGTGCGCCGGCGAAGGCCACTCTTCCTTCATTGCGAGGGCTGACAACGAATTGCGCCTGGGGGACAAGCATCTGCCGGCTGGTCGGAAAGATCGGCTGGTCAGGCGGCGTCCCTGATTATACGGAGGTTTCATGCGTTTTGTTGATGAAGCGTGGATTGTCGTCCGCTCTGGCAAGGGCGGGCGTGGCGCGGTGTCGTTTCGACGCGAAAAGTTCATCCCCCGGGGCGGCCCGGACGGCGGCGACGGCGGCGACGGCGGCGACCTTATCTTTCGGGCCAATCCCGATCTGGTGACCCTGTACGACCTGCGCCTCAAACGGATTTACGAGGCCAAAAACGGCCAGGGCGGCATGGGCCGCCAGAAATGCGGCAAGGCGGCCGAGGACTTGTATATCGACGTGCCGGTGGGCACCGAGCTCTACGAGCTGCCGCCCCTGGGCAGCGATGGGCCGGCCCGGGTCGCCGATATTGCCGCGGCCGAGTCGGCCGGCCTGGAAGCGGTCCTGGCCGGGGACGACGACGCGGACGGGGCGGAACTGGCTGACGAGGCCGATCTCCCTGACGACGGAGAGCTGGCGGATGAGGCCGATCTGGCGGAAGATGCCGAGCTGGCGGACGAGGCCGACCCTGAGGCCGAGGAGACCGACCCCGAAGCCGATGCCGCCGCCGAGGCGGCGCTGCTGGAAGCGGCTTCCAAGGCGGCCCCGCAGCAGCTGAGGCTCCTGGCCGATCTGGTCGAGCCGGGCCAGACCTTCGTGGCCTGCCACGGCGGGCGCGGCGGCAAGGGTAATCTGCACTTTGCCTCGTCCACCATGCGCACCCCGCGCTTTGCCCAGCCCGGCGAACCCGGCGAGGAACGCCGCGTGCGTCTGGTCCTCAAGGTCTTGGCCGACGTCGGCATCATCGGTCTGCCCAATGCCGGCAAATCGACGTTTATTGCCGCCGTGTCCCGGGCCAAGCCGAAAATCGCGCCCTATCCCTTCACCACGCTCACCCCCAACCTGGGCGTCATCGACCACGACGACGGCGTGCGGCGGCTGGTCCTGGCCGACATTCCGGGCCTGATCGAAGGGGCGCACCTGGGCCAGGGCCTGGGGCACCGCTTTTTGCGCCACGTCGAGCGAACCCGGGTGCTGCTCCATCTGGTCTCGGCCGAAGACGCCTCGCCCGAGGGCATTTTCGAGGCCTTTGACGTGGTGGACGAGGAACTGCGCCAGTTTGATCCGGCCCTGGCCCTGCGGCCGCAGATCCGCGTGATCAACAAGATCGACCTGCTTTCGCCCGAAGAACTGGCCGAACGCCGGGCTGTTGCCGCTGCTTCGGGCCAGAAGGTGTACTTCATGTCGGCCCTGACCGGACTTGGCGTTCCTGCCGTGCTGCGGGCCATCTGGAAAGCGTCCACGCCTGAAGTCAAGGTCGAGGCCCCGGTCGAGAGCTGGCCCGATGCCGGCCCGGACGGCGGGCCTGGCGCAGGCCAGGACCCGGCCTGATCCAGGGGGCGGGGCTGGAAGAAAAGGCAGGAGAGGCCTCCGGCGGCCAAAGGGCAGCGCCCATTGGAATTCCACCTGGGCTTCATTTGATTTGACCGGGTACGCTGCCAAATCGGCGGGCGGATGTTCGGCAAGAGAAGTTGGGAAAAGAGGCGAGGCCGTACCATGCGGCGTTTGACCTTGACGAGAACCACCGTTGCTCCGGTGGCCGGGAGGGGGGTAGCCCCTCCCGGACCCTCCCTGACAGGGGGGAAGCAGCAAGGCGGAAAACGCGGCCTTACAACAAACGGCCAAGCAGCGACAGGGCGAACAGGATCAGGAAGATGTAAAACAGGATTTTGGCGATGCCGGTGGCGGTGCGGGCGATGCCGGTGAAACCGAGAACGCCGGACAACAGGGCGATAACCAGGAAGGCGATGGTCCAGGAAAGCATGGGTGTTGCCTCCGGTTAGGGGACGACAGGGAAGACGAGTTTCCCATGCTTTCCGTATAGACCGTACCATGGCCCGCGGCAACCGCTGCGGGCCGTTTTCTTTACTGCTGCACCAATCGCATAAGAAACGACTTGAGGTAGTCTGTCTCGGCCATGGCCGGATGGGCCGGGTGGTCCGGGCCTTGGCGTCCCTGGTCGAGAATCTGGCCGCGCCGTCCCCGGGCCATGGCCGCCCGCAGGGCCGCCCGGCGCAGTTCGTAGGCGTCCACGTGCTGGGAGCACGAACAGGTGAGAAGCAGTCCGTCCTCGGCCAGGACGTCCATGGCCAGCCGGTTGAGCCGCTCATAGACCTTGAGCCCGGCTTCCAGGTCCTTCTTGCGTTTGACCAGGGCCGGCGGGTCCAGGCTCACCACGTCAAAGGTGCGTCCGGCAGCGGCGCACTCCTCCAGGAAGGCGGCGGCATCGGCCCGCACCACCTCGACCCGTTCGGCCACGCCGTTTCGGGCCGCATTGTCGGCGGCCATGGAACAAGCCGTTTCCGAGGAGTCCAGGCTGGTCACGGCAGCCGCCCCGGCCAGGGCCGCGCGCACGGAAAAGGCCCCGGCATAGGCGAAAAGGTCCAACACCGTGCGCCCGCCCACCAGCCGGCACAGCCGCGAGCGGTTTTCCCGCATGTCGTAAAACCAGCCGGTTTTTTGGCCGCCCAGGGCCGGCACGGCAAAAAGCGCCCCGTCCTCATTGACCTCAAGGTTCTCCGGGGCCGTGCCGTAGGCCACTTCCACGACCCGGGGCAGGCCCTCGAAGTCGCGCGTGGGGCTGTCGTTTCGCCAGATAACGGTTGACGGGGCCAGCTCGGCCACAATCGTTTCCAGGAGCAGTTCCTTGCGGCTGTCCATGCCGGCCGTGTTGAGCTGCCCCACGATGACGTCGCCGTAGCGGTCGAGAATCAGCCCGGGCACATGGTCGCCTTCGGAAAAGAGCAGGCGATAGTGCGGCGTGGAGTAGAGCCGGCTGCGGATGGCCAGGGCTTCGCGCAGCCGGGCGCGGAAAAAGTCGGCGTCCAGGCGCACCTCGGGGTCCTGGTCCATGATCCGGGCGCTGATGAGCGACCCGGGGTTGACCGTGGCCACGCCGATGGGGCGGCCGCGCGAGGCGGTGACCACGGCCTCCTGCCCCGGAGTGAAGGCGGTCAGCGGTGTTTTTTTCGTATCCACCTCGTTGCTGAACACCCACAGGTGTCCGGCGCGCAGGCGGCGTTCCTCGTTGTTTTTAAGCGTCAGTGTCGGTCGTTCCATGGGGCCACGGTACGGGAGGGCGGCGGTTGTGGCAAGAAGTGGGGGCCAGGGCATTGCAGTTGCCGATTTGTTGTCATACGAATCGAATTGATATTTTTCAAGAGACAGCGGCGGTCAATGGCGTGCGCGGCCGTAAATGGGGGTTCCGTGAAGGGTTTGCTCCTCCTTCTGCTGTGCTGGGCTGGGCTCGTACCGGGATGTGTCGGTGAGGACCCCGTCCTTATTGGGTTTTCCGGCCAGCTCATGGGCGATCACGCCGATCTCGGCGTCCAGGGCCGTAACGGAGCCACTCTGGCCGTGGAAGACATCAATGCCCGGGGCGGCGTGGCCGGGCGGCCGCTTCGGCTGCTGGCCCGCGACGACGACGACACGCCGCAAAGCGCCGTCGATGCCGACGCGGCCCTGCTCAAAGCCGGCGTCGTGGCCATCATCGGCCACATGACGAGCTCCCAGACCCTGGCCGCCCTGCCGACGGTGGCCGCTGCTGGCGGAATCATGATTTCGCCAACCACGGCCACTCCGAACCTCTCCGGCATAAAAGACAATTTTTTTCGGGTGATCCCTGACAACACAGCCTGGGGCGTGGCCCTTGGCCGGTACGCCGCCCGGCACGGTCTGTCCCGGGTCTGTCTGGCCGGGGACACGGACAATGCTTCCTACACCGACAGCTTTCAGGCCGCCTTTGAGCAGGCTTATAGAGAAGCCAACGGCGAAACGGTCTGCCGCTATCCGTTTTCCTCGAGCCAGGGGACCGACTGGGGAGCGCTGCTGGATCAGGCGGCCGCCAGCGGCGCAACAGCCCTCGTGGTCACGGCCTCGGCCCGGGACGTGGCCGCCCTGGCCCAGACCATGACCGCCCGAAACACCCGGCTGCCAATCCTGTGTCCCACGTGGCCGTACACCCGCGAGATCCTGGCCATTGGCGGCCGAAGCGTTGACGGCATCGTCTTTGCCGCCAGCTATACTGAGGACAATAATCGGCCAGAATTTCAGGATTTTATCCGGCGTTACCAGGAACGCTTCGGCAGCCCGGCCAATTTTGCCGCTGCCTACGCCTATGAGGCCGTGGCCGTACTGGCCGCGGCCCTCAAGCGCACCGGCGGGCGGGCCAAGGGGCTGGCCGAGGCCCTGGCCGCAACCGGTCCGCAACCCGGAATCACCAGCCCCTTTGCCCTGGACGCCAATGGCGACGTGACCCGCAATACCTTTCTTGTCACCATAAAAGACGGCCGCTTTACGGCCGTGGCCGGAGAATAAGCCCTATGCGCCCCTCGCCGGTCAGCCGCATTGTCAGCCGCAGTCTGCTTGTCCGTCTGGTGGCTCCGGGGCTGGCCTTGCTGTCGCTTATGGCTGCGGCCATGATCTTCATGCAGTGGCGGACCTTGGAACGGGACAACACCCGGCTGGCCGCAACCCTGGCCACCTTCGTCGCAACCTCGCTCGACGAGGCCTTTCACACCCTGGAAACCTTTGTCGGGCGGGCGTCTCCGGATGGGGAACCGGTCCGGCCCGGGTTGTTGTCCGATCTGCTGGCGGTTTCGCCGTCGTTTCGCCGGCTGCTGTGGATTACAGCCGACGGCACCGTGGCCCAGGCCGTGCCGTCGGGGTTGCAGGGGGCGGTTTTCCCCATCGATTTCGACAACCAGCAAAACGGCCGCCTCCTGTTGTCACGACCCCAACCCTCGCCCATAGACGGCCGGCTGGTGGTTTCTATCGGGGTGCGGACAGCCACGGGCGGCATCCTGGCCGGTGAACTCGATCTGGCCGGGCTGGGCGACCGCCTGACCCAATTGGCTCCCTTGGCCGGCGGGTACATTCTGGCCTGCGACGCCTACGGCAATCTCATTATCCATCCCGAAGCCCGGTTGGTGGCCGAACAGGCCAATATTGGCGATACGCCGCTTTTTGCGGCGGCCAAGGCCGGCAAACACCATCTGGTCTATCGGGCCAGGGGGCGGTTCTGGCTCGGCACGGTGGGAGTGGTGGACGATTGCGGCTGGTTTGTGTTGCCGACAGTGCCGGTGTCTGAGCTGGTGGCCCCGGCCCTGTACACGGTCGCCGTCCTGTTCGTCTTCATGGCCGGCGCGTTTGTGCTGGCCTGGGTGCTGTTGCGCAAGGCCTTGCGGCAGCAGGTCGAAGAGCCGTTGGCCCGGTTTGCGGCCAGCCTGCCGGCGGGTACAAGCGCGGCGGCGGGCGACTCCGGGGCCTTTGCCGAACTGTGCGTCTTTGAAGGAGCCTTTGCCGACATGGCCCAGGGGCTGGTCAAAAACGAACGCCTGTTCCGCTCTTCCTTTGAGCAGGCGGCCGTGGGCATGGCCCATGTTTCAACGGATGGGCAGTGGCTGCTGGTCAACGACCGGTTGTGCCAATTGGTTGGCTGTTCCCGCCAGGAACTCCTGGGCCATTCCCTGGTCGAGGCCATCGTCCCCGAAGACATGGCGGCGGTGGAAGCCCGGGTCGAGGAAAGTCTGGCCGGGCGGCTCGAAACATTTGCCAGGCAAGGCCGCTGTATCCGGCCGGACGGGGTGTCGATCCAGGTCAACCTGACCGTGTCCCTGGTGCGCGATGATGCCGGCCGGCCGGACTATTTTGTGTTCGTGGTCGAGGACATCACCGAGCGCCGGGTGGCTGAGGAGGCCCTGCGCCAATCCCTCAAAGACAAGGAACTGCTCCTGCGGGAAGTCCACCATCGGGTGAAGAACAATTTGCAGGTTATTTCCAGCCTGTTTTTCCTCCAGGCCGAGGTCACGGCCAATGCCGAGGCCCGGGCGGTGCTGCTGGAAAGCCGCACCCGCATTGCCTCCATGGCCCTGGTCCACGAGGGACTCTACCGCAGCGGGGATTTCGGCCACATCGACCTGGCCGATTATGTGACCCGGCTGGCCGGACAACTCCAAAGCAGCCTCGGGCAACGGGGCGGCGTCTGCTGCAAATTGGGCCTGGAGCCGATTTTCGTGTCCATTGAAAAGGCTGCGCCGCTTGGTCTGGTGCTCAATGAACTGATCACCAATGCCATCAAACATGCCTATGGGCCGGGCCAGAGCGGCGAGGTGCAGGTGGGGGCGCGTCTGGAGGGCGACACGATCCGGGTGACGGTTGGCGACCACGGCAAGGGGTTGCCGGAGGGATTTTCCATCGAAGGCACGGAGAGTCTCGGGATGCAGCTTGTGGCCAACCTGACCCGGCAGCTGCAGGGTCAGGTTCGGGCGGAAAATGCCGGCGGCGCGCGTTTTACCCTGATCTTTCCGGTGTGAAGGGGCCAGGGCCGGGCAAGGATACCGTGCGCAGCAGCCGCTCCAGTTGTCTGGACAGGGCCGGGATATCCGCCGTGGCTGTTTCCCAGACCATGGCAATATCCAAGCCGAAGTATTCGTGGGCGATATGATTGCGAAGCCCTGACATGGCTCGCCAGGGAATGTCTGGGAAGCGGCTCTCGAAATCGGGAAAGGTGCGCAGCAGCACCCCGGCCGATTCGCCAAGAGTCAAAAGCCGCATACAGACGGCGTCTTTTGTGCGGGCGTCGCCGAGGAAGTCATCCTGGTTCAATCGCTGCGTATATTCAATGATGGCCCTGGCGGCCTCCAGCCTTTCTTCCAGAAGAACCAGACTATCTTTGTTCATAGAAAATCAACTGTTCCGGCATGATGTGTTGCAGCAGGCGGGGCTTTAGCCCCTGGCGCGAGACCACATCCACATGCCGGCCGAGAATGCGCTCCAGGGACAGCCGCAACTCCTCCAGGGCGAAAAGGCCTGTCCCGGGCCGGACATCCACCAAGACGTCCACATCGCTGGCTTTGGTTTGCCGGGCGCGGGCGAACGAACCAAACAGTGCGGCCCGAAGGACGAAATCTGTTTGCTGCAACAGCGGCAGCGCAGCCTGAATCACTTCTTCCCGGTCCATCCCGCATTCCTGCCACGGGCTTGTCGCCTCGTCAACACTGCCTCTTCCAAGAGCGCAGACCACTCGTTTATCCCTTTTCCTTTTTTTGTTACGCGACTTCCGCCCGTCGACTTGCCTGCGGATCTGGTCAAATAAGACGAACCCCAGGTGGGTTTCCAAAGGGCACAGCCCTTTGGCCGCCGGAGGCACTCTTTTTTTCTCTCTTGCCTAGCGCAGAACCGGGGCCAGTACCCGGTCAAGCACGCCCTGGACCTTGGAGATGGCCACGCCGTAGTTGGTCACCGGCACGCCCCGGCGCACGCATTCGCGGATGCGCCGCAGCATTTCCACGCGCCCGAGCATGCACGAGCCGCAGTGCACGACCAGAGCGTAACGCTCCAGATCGTCCGGGAAATCATGGCCGGTGTACATTTCAAATTGCAGGTCCCGGCCCGTGTACTGGGCAATCCAGCGGGGAATTTTCACCCGGCCGATGTCGTCGGCCTGGGCATGGTGGGAGCAGGCCTCGGCCATGAGCACGGTGTCGCCGTCGCGCAGGCGGTCGATGGCCGCAGCCCCGGCGGCCAGGGTCGGCAGATCGCCCTTGTAGCGGGCAAAGAGCGTGGAAAAAGTGGTCAGCGGCACCGCGTCGGGCACGTCGCCCGAGACTTTGAGGATCACCTGGGAATCGGTGACCACCAGGGCCGGCGGCCGGCGCAGATTGGACAGGGCCGCTTCCAGTTCCCGGTCCTTGACCGTGACGGCAATGCCGTCGCCGTCAAGAATTTCGCGCAAGACCTGGACTTGCGGCAAGATGAGGCGGCCCTTGGGCGCGGCCAGATCAATGGGCACGACGCACACCACCGTGTCGCCCTCGGTAAAGAGATCGCCGCAAAGGACCGGCTCGCGCAGGTTCTCGGCCGGGGCCAGGGCCATGATCGCTTCCTTGACCGCTATCGCCCCCTGGCCGCTGGCGGCGCTGGCCGACACCGTGCGGATGCCGTGCTCCCGGCACCAGGCCGCATCGGCCGCCGCCGGGGCGGCCAGATCGGTCTTGTTAAAGACAATGAGAAAGGCAATGTCGAGCCGGCGGATGTCCTCGATCATGTCCCGTTCCGCCTGGCCAAGGCCGGCGGCCGCATCCACCACCACCACGGCAATGTCCGTGCGCCACAGCACCTTCTTGGTCGCGGCGATGCGCAGCGCCCCGAGTTCGCCGGTGTCGTCAAGCCCGGCCGTGTCGTAGAGCGTCACCGGCCCAAGGGGCAACAGTTCGTAGGCCTTGGCCACGGGATCGGTGGTGGTGCCGGCGACATCGGACACGATGGCCACGTCCTGGCCGGTGACGGCGTTAATGAGCGAAGACTTGCCGGCGTTGCGGCGGCCGACAAAGGTGATGACAAGGCGCACGCCGCGCGGGGCTTTTTCGGCATTGTTCTCAGCCATGGTGTCTCCTTTTGGAACCGCCGACAGCGGTGGAGGGCGTCAGTCCGACGCGGCGGACGGCTTCCCGGGCGGCTTCGACCCGCTCCCGGGCGCCGGCCCGGAAGGCGTTTTTGCCGGGATAGATGGCGTAATCCGGGCTGACGGTTTCCGGGGTGAGCGAGGGCATGACGACATTGGCTCCGACGGTCAGGCCCTGTTCCCTGGCCCCGTCGCGCAGGGCGTTTAAGGCCGACGTGGAGGGGATGTTGGCCAGGGGGGCCAGCAGGCGCAGGATGGCCATGGCCCGAAAGGCGGTCAGGATCGAGCCGGGGCGCTCCCGGCCAAAGGGCGTGTCGGGATGGGGCACGAAGGGACCGACGGCGATCATGTCGAGGTCGAGATCGGCCAGCTTCAAAAGATCGGCGGCCAGGATGTCCGGCGTCATGCCGGGCAGGTCGGTAATGACCCCGGAACCGACCTCGTAGCCGGCCCGGCGCAGGGCAGCCAGGCGGGTCAGCCGGTCGGCCACGGTCAGGCCCGGGCGGCAGTGGGCGTAGAGGGCCTCGTCAAAGGTCTCGATTTTAAGCAGATAGCGGTCCGCGCCGCAGCTGCGCCAGTGGGCCAGCTCGGCTTCGGTCCGGTCGCCCAGGGACAGGGTGACGGCCACGTTCGAGTCGGCCTTGGCCCCGACAATGACCTGGGCGATGTCGTCGGCCGTGTAGCTGAAGTCGTCGCCCGACTGGACCACGATGGTGCCGATGGACAGTTCCCGGGCCAGGGCGGCGCAGGCCAGGATGTCGGGAACGCCCAGGCGGTAGCGGTGGACGTTTTGGTTGGCCGCGCGCAGGCCGCAGTAGCGGCAGTTGTTGCGGCAGTGGTTGGAAAATTCCACTACCCCGCGCAGATAGACCTTGCCGGCGAAATTTTCCCGGGTGAGCGCCTCGGCTGCGGAAAATAGTCCGGGATCATCAGCCCCGGCCAGCAATTGGGCGATTTCAGCCTGTCGCACAGCGACCATCCTTTTTTCTTGCGCAGCTTCCGTCCGTCGACTGGGCCGCGCACCCGGTCAAATCACACGCTCTCCAGGTGGGTTTCCAAAGGGCACTGCCCTTTGGCCGCCGGAGGCACTCTTTTCTTCCTCTTCTCGCACACTCTAGGCCAGACGGCGGGATACGGCCCGGGCGGCCAGGCAGTCGCAGACCAGCCGGTAGGCCCCGGCGTCCACGGGCTCCAGGGCATCGCCCCGGCTGCCTTCCTCGGCCAACTCCAGCAGCCGGCCGGCGTCGGTCGGGATGACCAGCCACAGCCCAAGCGGCGCGGCCACCGGCGAATGGGCGTAGTGCCCGGCGATGACGGCGTCGCCTAGAACCAGCACCGGGACCAGGGGCAGGGCGATGGTGACAAACAGGCGCACCTTGTGGGGATGGCGCGAGGCCAGGGCGTCGAGAAAGGAAGCGGACACGGAAAATTCGCGCTGCATGGCCGAGGCGGTCATATCCTGGCGCAGCACCTGCCGAAACTCGTCCCAGTAAGGCGGCCGGGCCACCGGATCAAGCGACACGACATCGAGCCGCTCAAACTCCGGGCGGCAAAGGGCCGCTTCCAGGGCGTCGGCCATGGCCCGGTCCCGGGCAAAGTTGGAATAGACGGCAGCGTGGAAAAACAGCCGATCCGACCGGGCCACGCGCCCGGGCAATCCGACCTCTTCCAGTCCCGCCGCCACCCAAGGCTTTTCCCGCTCCATCTCCATCACTTTTTCTCCTTTCCATCCATCGCATCTGTCCGGGGGTCCGGGGGGGTGCCCCCCCCGGCGGAGAGGTCCAGGAGAGGCAGAGCCTCTCCTGGCCGCCGGAGGCATTCGTAATCCTCCTCCTCAAACCCCAATTTCCGCATGCGTTTGGGCGTGAGCAGTCCGGCGGCGTCGGCTTCGGCCAGGACGCCGGTGGCGGCCATGTGGGCGGTCAGGGTCCGGCCGGCCTGGCGGGAGGCGGCCAAGAGCCGGGAGACGGTGTCGTAGCCAAGGGCCGGCACCAGCACCGTGGCCAGGGCCTGGCTCTTGTCCACCAGCTCCTGGCAGCGGCCCTCGTCGGCCGTGATGCCGGTGATGCATTTGTCGGCAAAGACAGTCGAGGCGTCGCGCAGGAGGTGGAGCGATTCGAGCAGGCTGTGGGCGAGAAGCGGCATGTACTGGTTGATTTCGAGCTGCCCCAGGCCGGCGGTGAGCGTCACGGTCTGGTGGTTGCCCATGACCCGCAGGGCCGTCTGGCCGACGCACTCGGGGATGACCGGATTGACCTTGCCGGGCATGATCGACGATCCGGCCTGGAGGGCCGGCAGCCGGATCTCGCCGAGGCCCGTGGCCGGGCCGCTGGCCAATAGGCGCAGATCCGAGGCGATTTTCAGCAGATTGGCGGCATAGGCCGACAGGATGCCCGAGACTTCCACAAAGGCGTCGGCATTGGCCGTGGCGTCCACGAGATTTTCCGCCCGGGAGACAGGCAGGCCGGTCAGATGGCGCAGATGTTCGGCCGCCTTGAAGATATAGGCCCGGGGCGCGCCAAGGCCCGTGCCTACGGCCGTGCCGCCAAGCGGCACCTGTTTGATGCGTTCGCGGCATTTGAAAATGCGCCAGCGGTCGCGGGAGACGGCCTCGGCATAGGCCCCAAAGGTCATGCCGAGGGTCATGGGCACGGCGTCCATCAGTTCGGTGCGCCCGACCTTGACCACCTGGGCGAATTCGGCCTCCTTGGCCTGCAAGGCCTCTTGCAGCCGGGCCGTGGTTCCCTCCAGCTCTTTTAACAGCTGCAAGGCGGCCACGCGAAGGGCGGTCGGATAGGTGTCGTTGGTGGACTGGTGGAGATTGACGTGGTCCAGCGGCGAGCAAAACCCGTGGTCGCCCGGGGCGCGGCCGAGCAGTTCGAGGGCGCGGTTGGCCACCACCTCGTTGAGGTTCATGTTGGTGGAGGTGCCGGCTCCGCCCTGAAAGGCGTCCACGATGAACTGGTCGGCGTGGCGGCCCTCGGCCACTTCGCGGCAGGCGGCCACGATGGCCTCGGCCCGGCCAGGGTCGAGATGGCCGGTGTCCAGATTGGCCAGGGCGCAGGCAGCCTTGACCAGGGCATAGGCCCGGATCAGCTCGGGGGCGACCGGCTGGCCGGAAACAGGGAAATTTTCAGCGGCGCGCGCTGTATGAATGCCGTAAAGGGCGCCCTCGGGGAGTGACCGTACTCCCAGGGCATCAGTTTCCTGTCGCATGGAGCACACTCCCCGATAGGCGACCCAGTGCGACGAGCAGGGGGCCGGACCATCCGTCCCCTGAACGCCGCTGCGGCGGCTTGGGTAACACGAACGCTGTAAAAGATCACCAGGAGAGGCTCCGCCACTCCTGGACCTCTCCGGCAGGGCTCTGCCCTGCACCCGCCGGGGGGGCACCCCCCCGGACCCCCGGAAGGGAGTGGGTGGAAAGGTCGTCGATGGCCTTTTGCCCGGACTCCCGCTGGAGGCAGGGCCGTTGGCCGGGGCCGCTTTGGCAGGCGGCCCCGACGTTCCGGCGGAGGCGGGAGCGTCCCGTGGCAGCAGGGCGCTTGGTCAATGATCCGGTACTTCGTTCCTTCTCACCCCCCATCGAGGGGGGCCGGGGGGGATCATCCCCCCCGGCGGAGAGGTTTGGAGAGGCAGCGCCTCTCCAATGCTTTATTTCTTTACCGACTACAGGCGCTGGCGCTTGAAGTAGTGGGTGTGCAGCAGGTGGTGCGATTTTTCGGACAGCGGCTTGCCCAGGAACTTTTCGTACAGTTCGATGATGTACGGGTTCTGGTGCGACTTACGCAGCGGCTTGCCGGCGTCTTCTTCGTAGAGCACCTTGGTGCGGAGCTTCAGCAATTCGATATCGCCGTGGTGGTAGGGCTGTCCGCCGCCGCCGATGCAGCCGCCGGGGCAGGCCATGACTTCGATGGCGTGGAACACTTCGCCTTCACGCACGCGGTTCAAGAGCTTTCTGGCGTTGCCCAGGCCGTGGGCGATGCCGATGCGCAGTTCGTGGGGACCGACCTGGACGGTGGCGACCTTCACGCCTTCCATGCCGCGCACGTCTTCGAAGTCCACCTTTTGGAGCGTTTCGCCGGTGGCCAGTTCATAGGCGGTGCGCAGGGCGGCTTCGATAACGCCGCCGGTGACGCCGAAGATCGGGGCCGCGCCGGTGGACTCGCCCAGGGGATTGTCGAAGTCTTCGTCGGGCAGGCCGGCGAAGTCGATGTTCATGCGCTTGATCAGGCGGGCCAGTTCCCGGGTGGAGATGACGATATCCACGTCGGGGTTGCCGTCCACGGAGAATTCCGGCCGGGCGCGTTCGTACTTCTTGGCCAGACAGGGCATGACCGAGACGACCACGAGCTTCTCGCGCGGGATGCCGAGCAGTTCGGCGTAGTAGCTCTTGGCGATGGCCCCGAACATCTGCTGCGGCGACTTGGCGGTGGAGGGCACGTCGAGCATATCGGGGAAGTTGTGCTCGAAGAACTTGACCCAGCCGGGGCAGCAGGAGGTCAGGATGGGCAGCTTGGCCGTCTGGTCGCCGTTTAAGTGGCGGGTCAGGCGGTCGAGGAATTCCGAACCTTCTTCCATGATGGTGAGGTCGGCGGCGAAGTCGGTGTCGAAGATGTGGTCAAAGCCCAGGCGGCGAAGCGCTGCGGCCATCTTGCCGGTGACCGAGGTGCCGGGGGCGATGCCGAGGTCTTCGCCCAGGGCGGCCCGGACAGCCGGGGCGGTCTGGACGATGACCACCTTGTCGGTATCGGCCAGGGCGTCGACGACAGCCCAGCTGTGGTCGTGTTCGACCAGCGCGCCGACCGGACACACGGCCACGCACTGGCCGCAGTTGGTGCAGACGGTGTCGGCCAGATTCATTTCAAAGGCCGGGGCGACCACGGCGGTGAAGCCGCGGTTGACGCCGGAGAGCACGCCGCAGGTCTGGACGTCGTTGCACATGGTCTCGCAGCGGCGGCACATGATGCACTTGTCCATGTCGCGGATGATGGAGGCCGAGACGTCCTTGCGGTAGTGGGACATTTCGCCGCCGTCGTAGGGGGACTCGCGGATGCCGAACTTCTCGGCCAGGGTCTGCAGCTCGCATTCGCCGGATTTGGCGCACACGAGGCAGTCCTTGGGGTGGTCGGAGAGCAGCAGCTCAAGGACGGTCTTGCGGGCGTTTAAGACGCGCAAGGTGTTGGTCTTGACCACCATCTTGTCGGCAGCCGGGGTGGCGCAGGCCGGGGCCAGATTGCGGCGGCCTTCGACCTCGACCACGCAGATGCGGCAGGAGGCGACGTTATTGTTGACCCGCAGGTCTTCGAGGTTCAGGTAGCACAGGGTCGGAATATCGACATCCAGCTTCTTGGCGGCATCCAAGATGGTGCTGCCGGCCGGGACGGTGGTTGTTTTGCCGTCTATAGTTACTGTCAGCATGGACATTGCAGACCTCCTTCGGCCTTACAGCTTGATGACGGAGTCAAACTTGCACTTGTCGTAGCAGGCGCCGCACTTGATGCACTTGGAGGCATCGATGACGTGCGGCTGCTTCTTCGTGCCGGAGATGCATTCCACCGGACAGACCTTGGTGCACAGGGTGCAACCGGTGCACTTGGCCGGATCAATGGTGTAGGTCAGCATGGCCGTGCAGACATGGGCCGGGCACTTTTTCTGGGTGACGTGGGCTTCGTACTCGTTGGCGAAGGTGTCCATGGTGGAGAGGATGGGGTTGGGCATGGTCTGGCCCAGGCCGCACAGGGCCGTATCCTTGATGGACTCGCACAGGGTCTTCATCCGGGACAGATCGGCCTGGGTGCCGTGGCCCTTGGTGATCTTGTCGAGTATTTCAAACAGGCGCTTGGAGCCGATGCGGCACGGGGTGCACTTGCCGCAGGTCTCGTCCATGGTGAAGTCGAGGAAGAACTTGGCCACCGAGACCATGCAGTCGTCCTCGTCCATGACCACCATGCCGCCGGAGCCCATCATGGACTTGCGGGCAATAAGCGACTCATAGTCGATGGCCACGTCGAGGTCTTTGTGGGCCAGGGCGCCGCCGGAGGGACCGCCGGTCTGGACGGCCTTGAATTCCTTGCCGTCGGGGCAGCCGCCGCCGATGTCGAAGATGACTTCGCGCAGCGAGGTGCCCATGGGCACTTCGATGAGGCCCACGTTGACGATCTTGCCGGCCAGGGCGAACACCTTGGTGCCCTTGGAGGTGGCGGTGCCGATCGACGAGAACCAGTCCGCGCCCTTTAAAATGATGGCCGGGACATTGGCGAAGGTCTCGACGTTGTTGACGATGGTGGGCTTTTTCCAATAGCCGGACTGGGCCGGGAAGGGCGGCTTGCTGACGGGTTCGCCGCGATGGCCTTCCATGGAGCGAATGAGCGCGGTTTCTTCGCCGCACACGAACGCGCCGGCCCCGTACTTGATCTCGATGTCGAAATCAAAGCCCGAGCCAAAGATGTTCTTGCCGAGAAGGCCCATGGCCCTGGCGTCGTCGATGGCCTTTCTCAGGCGTTTGATGGCCAGGGGATATTCGGCCCGGATGTAGACCGCGCCCAGGGTGGCCCCGATGGCGTAGCCGCCAATGGCCATGGCCTCGACGATGGAATGAGGGTCGCCTTCCAGGACGGCGCGGTCCATGAACGCGCCCGGATCGCCTTCGTCGGCGTTGCAGACCATGTATTTCTGGTCGGCCTTGTTGGAGAGCGCGATGCCCCATTTGACGCCGGTGGGGAAGCCGCCGCCGCCCCGGCCGCGCAGGCCGGCGGTTTTGATGACTTCCACGACCTCGGCCGGGGTCATGGTGAGGACTTTGGCCAAGGCCTCGTAGCCGCGCTGGGCGATATAATCGTCGAGGCTTTCGGGATCGATGAAACCGCAATTGCGGGTGGCGATCCGAAGCTGCTTTATTTGCGTCGTCGCTGCCATGTGTCGTCTCCCGATTGGCGTTACAGGACCACTCGTTGGTAGGTGACGGGGATGATGCCTTCGACCGGTTCGCCCTTCATGACGTACTCGGTGACAAGCTCACGGGCCTTGGCTTCGTCCACGCCGCCGAAAACAACCGGGTCCTTCCCGGGCAGGGTGATTTCCACGGTGGGCTCGGCGAAGCAGAAGGTCATGCAGCCCGACTGCATAAATTCCACGTTGGTCAGTCCGTTTAGGGCCACTTCGTCCTGCATGGCCTCCATGGCGACTTTGCCGCCGGCGGCGATGGAACAGGTGGCCAGGGATACGTTAATAAGGACTTTGTTCTGGCGAGCCTTCTGGCGGGCGAGAATCTCTTCGCGCTTGGCCCGCAGGGCATCGAGGGTGGCGATGGTGCTCATGTGGCGCTCCTTGGCTGGCAGGGCATGGATGGATGCGCGTGCCTGGTCCGTTAGAAATCGGCCAGGATCTTCTTGACCTGTCCGGGGGTGACGTTGCCGTAGACCTTCTCGCCGACCATGACGATGGGGGCCAGGGCGCAGCCGCCGACACAACGCAGGGTGTCGATGGAGAACTTGCCATCAGGGGTCACGTCGCCGATATCGATCTTGAGCTGCTCCTTGAAGGCATGGACGACCTTGTCCGCGCCTTTGACGAAGCAGGCCGTGCCCATGCAGATGGAGATGGGATGCTTGCCCTTGGGGACCATGGTGAAAAAGGTGTAGAAACTGACGACGCCGTAGACCTGGGCCAGGGGCACTTCCATGTGGTCGGCGACGAACTGCTGCACTTCGATGGGCAGATAGCCAAAGACGCTTTGGGCTTTGTGCAGCACCGTGACCAGATGGCCTTCTTTCTGCGGAAGCGCCTCAATGAACTGGACGACTTCCCGGTACAGTGGTTGCGGCAATACGGCATGGTCCGGCATCCGGCATTCACCGATCGCTTGACAAGTTGAAGTTTGCATACGGAGGCACCTCTCCTTGTGGGTTTTGAGGGTCCAATACCTTGGGCCTTGGCGCGTCGTGCAGACCTGCGGCCTTGTGCCGGTCGGTAGCAGTGGCGTGGGCCTTATACGTTCCTGTCCTTCCCCTTTGGAATTTGTGATTATTTTCACAAATTAAGGGGGTATCCTGCACCCGGCTGGGCTGCCCGTATTTCCTCCCGGAGTCAGCCTGGCGCGAGTGCGTTCCCTGGCCATTGAGCAAGAACCGGGCCACTTAATAATATTGTTTAAAAACAGTATGTTGTATTTTTGGGATTTCCCAGGCCGCTGTGGCAGTGGGCAGGGATGGGGATTCACGGCAGGAAGAAAAGGGCGACAGGTCGGGTAGCTTTTTAGAAATAGTAATAGTTGCTGTATGTTACAGCCGTAAAGACAAAGTGCGCTAGCCGTCGGCAAAAAATGGGTCAAAATGTCACCCCTTTTGCGTCTGAAAAAGGCCTGCCTGGGATAGCGGGCAAATTGCCTGGAAATTACGACAAACGTAGCACGTTTTAGGAAGGAGTGCATCTCCTTTTCCGGGCGGGCGACCTTGGCCTGGTCCGGCAGTCAGGGCGCGGAGCAGGGGGCGCGGAGCAGGGGGCGCGGAGCAGGGGGCGCGGAGCAGGGGGCGCGGAGCAGGGGGCGGCCGGCGGCGTGCCTACCGCCGGCCGCAGGGAAAGGCCCGCCTGGTCAGGTCAGGGCCGGGCAGCCGGGCTGGGCCAGCATGTCGTCGGTGAGTTGCTTGAGGCTTTCGGCCTGGGCAGCCAACCGGCCAACGGCGGCGTCGGCCTGGGCCATGGCCTGGGCCGTTTCCTGGGAAATGGCGCTGATGCTGTCGACCGCCCGGCCGATCTCGTCGCTGACCGCCGACTGGTCTTCGCAGGAGGCGGCGATATTGGCCACCTGCCGGGAGGCCTTGGTGACCAGGTCCACGATGCCGGAAAGCGCCTCGCCCGAGCGCCTGGCCAGCGTCGAAGCGCTTTCGATGGCCGACGCCGCGGCCTGCACGCTGGCCACATGGGTCTGGGTGCCGGCCTGGATGCCGGTGATGGCCCGCTCCACGTCCTTGGTGGCCAGCATGGTCTTCTCGGCCAGCTTGCGTACCTCGTCGGCCACCACGGCAAAGCCGCGCCCGGCATCGCCGGCCCGGGCCGCCTCGATGGCGGCGTTTAAGGCCAGCAGATTGGTCTGGTCGGCGATGTCCGAGATGACGTTGATGATGGTGCCGATGCCTTGCGCTTCCCGGCCAAGGGCAATGATGTCGCCGCGCAGGCCTTCGGCCAGCTGCTGCACGCCGTCAATGCAGCCGGCCAGTTCCTGCACGGTGCCCGCCCCCTGGTCGGCCTTGTCCCTGGCCTCGGCCGAAGTCTTGGCGGCGGCGGCGGCGGTCCGGGCCACGTCAAGCACGGTTTCGTTCATCTGGCTGATGGCGGCCGCTGTTTCCTGGGCCGAATCCTTCTGGGCGCTGGCTCCGGAACTGGCCTGGGCCACGGTTTCGGACAGGGCGTCGGTGGCCTCGGCCAGATGGACCAGCACGCCTTCCAGGGTGCGGGCGGCCTGGACCGAGCCTTCATGCCGGGCCTGGGCCCCGGCCTCGCGGGCGGCTTCGGCCTCGGCCAGACAGACGCCGGCCCGGTCGGCCTCGGCCGCCGCCTCGCGGCTTTTCTCGTCGGCTTCGGCGATTTTCTGGCCCAGATTGTCCACCAGGGTGCACAGGGCCGAGCCGAGCACGGAAATTTCATCCATGGTCCCGCGCTGTTGCCGGGCCGCGATGCGGTTGGCCACGGCCTGGCAGGGGGCGGTGTCACCGGTGGCCATGCGCTGGCTGGCCTCGGCCAGAAAGGCCAGCCGGTCGATGATGCTGCGTTTCATAAAAAGGAGCAGCCCGGCCACCAGCACGGCCAGCCCGGCCAGGGAGAGCAGGCCGGTGCGCTGCTGGTTGGCGGCCAGGGCGGCCATGTCCGGGCTGACGTCGGCCACGGTGACCAGCGCGCCGAGGATGGATCGGGAGGCGCCGTGGCAATGGTGGCACTGGGGATCGTTTTTGATGGCCCGGACCGTGGCAAAGCGGGCCGTGCCGTCAGGAGCCGTTTCCAGGCCGTCGCCGTCTGCGGCTTGTCCCAGGGCGCGGGTGAGCATGGCGGCCAGGGCCGGTCCCGGGGCGGAGGCGGCCAGGGGACGGCGCAGGCTGTCCGGGTCGGTGGCGTAGGTGACCTGGCCGGTAAAGTCGGTCAAAAACGCCTTGAACCGCTGTCCGACCGCGGCAATCTTCTGAAACTGGGCTGTGGTGGCGGCGTTGTCGCCGATCAGCATCGGTTCGCTGACGATGAGCTTGACCAGTTCGGCCTCGCCGGCTCCGGTCTGGCGGATGCGGGCCAGGGTCATGTCGCGTTGCCACAGGGTGTTGGCGGCAAAGAGCCCGGCCAGGGCGGCGGCAGCCACCAGGCTGACCAGGACGAGGGCTTTGACGCGGATGGATCGGACGCGGTGGACAGCCATGGCGGTTCTCCGGCGCGGCGCGGCAGGGCTTGGCAACCCCGGCCCGACGCGCCCGTGGGCGGTTTCGGGACAGGGCGTCAGTGCGCGCCGGCATTGAGCAAGGGCTTATAGCCGAAGGAGCGGACCCGGGAATCGTTGTGGCAGGGGTCGCAGTCGGCCAGGGTGAGGCGGCCCTTGATGGCCGCCGGATCACCCGAAGCGGCGTGGAGCGATCCGGGGCCGTGGCAGACCTCGCAGCCGGCGTCGGCCAACTGCGGCGTGGCCGCAAAGCTCGTAAAACCGCCCGGCCGGCCGTAGCCGGTGGTGTGGCAGCCATAGCAGCTGGTCAGTTCCTGGTCGGTGAGGCCCTTGGCCATAAGCCGCAGGTTTTTGGAGGAATGGGCTTTTTTGGAATAGCGCAGGAAGCGTTCGTGCTGGGCGGCATGGCAGGGAGCGCAGACTTCGCTGCCAACAAAGCGGGCGGCTGGCTCTTCACTCCTGGCGGCCAGGGGCAGGGCCAGGGCCAGGGCGGCCGCCGCCAGCAGGGGCTGGATGATTCGCCTTCCCATGACGTACTCCTTTGGTCGGGCGAAGCGGGGCGGTCTGTCCGTTTGGGGAGGCAAGCCCGCGCATCGTCGCCGCGCCAGGGGAGGACTGTCCCGGTTGGGACGGTCACACCCGGCGTGGGGGTTTTCGTGACCAACAGCAAGATACATACCGGGGAGGCGAATGCGGCCTGGCCGCGTAACACGCGGTTTGACGACGGCAGCTGGGTGCTTGAAGCGACTGGAAGTATTGGATTTTATTGTAGCCAGCCGACATGGGACGACCCGGCTGGCCGGAACTGGCCCCGGCCGGTTCCCAGAGGACCGGGCCGGGCTGGCGGCGACGTGGCTTTTTTACCCGGCCGGGCCGGACCCGGCCGGTGCGTCACATCAGATTATATTCACGAATTTTGCGGTAGAGCGTCTTTCGGGAGATGCCAAGGGCCGTGGCGGCCAGCGTGCGGTTGTTGGCGAAGCAGACCAGCACCTTGGCGATATGTTCGCGCTCCACGGCCTCCAGGGACAGGAAATCGCTGTCGCCCTCGGACTTGACCGACAGTTCGCGGGGCAGGGCGTTTTCCGTGATGACCCCGGCCTCGGACAGGATCACGCCGCGCTCGATGACGTTTCGCAGTTCCCGGATGTTGCCCGGCCAGTGGTAGTTGATAAGACAGCCCATGGCCTTGTCCGACACGCGGTAGGCCCCGCCGCCTTCGATGCGGCCCAGGAAATAGTCCACCAGAAGCGGGATGTCTTCCTTGCGGTCGCGCAGCGGCGGCAGCTCGATATTAAAGACGTTGATGCGGTGAAAAAGGGCCTCGTGAAACCGTCCGGCCTCGACTTCCTTGGCCAGATTGCGGTTGGTGGCAAACAGGAGGCGGATATCGGAAGTGCGCTCGTCCTTGTCGCCCACCCGACGGTAGGTCTTGTTTTCCAGCGTGCGCAACAGCGAGGCCTGGACTTCCATGGGCAGCTCGCCGATCTCGTCGAGAAACAGCGTCCCCTTGTTGGCAAAGGTCATAAGGCCTTCGCGGTTTTCCGTGGCCCCGGTAAACGACCCCTTGACGTAGCCAAAGAGTTCCGAGCGGGCCAGTTCCTTTTGCAAGGTGGCGCAGTTCTTGATGACATACGGCTTTTCGGCCCGTTTGGACCGGGCCTGGATGGCCGTGGCCGCCACTTCCTTGCCCGACCCGGATTCGCCGGTAATGAGCACCGGCACGTCGGTCGGGGCCACTTTGTCGATCAAAAAGCGGATCTGCTTGATGGCGGCGGAGTTGCCGACGATCTGCTGGGGCTGGGCCTGGCGCTGGGCGTGGCGCAGCTGGCGGTTTTCAAAGCGCAGGCAGGCCCGCTGGTAGGCCCGCTCCACCACCAGTTCCAGCTCTTCGAGATTAAAGGGCTTGGTGATGTAGTCATAGGCCCCGAGTTTCATGGCTTCCACGGCGCTGTCGATGTTGCCGTGGCCGGTGATGATGATGACTTCGACGTCCGGGGAGTGCTGGCGGATCTCCACCAGCAGGTCCAGGCCGTCGGCGTCGGGCAGACGCAGGTCCAAAACCGCCACCTCGTAGGTGTTGCGGCGCAGCATCTCCCGGGCCTGCTGGGCGCTCTCGGCGGCGGTCACGGCCCTTGACGGCGTGGACAGTTCTTTTTTGAGCAGCTTGCCGATGGACGGTTCGTCGTCCACCACCAGAACGGAATAAGGGCTGGTCACGTGGTTTTATCCGTATTGACAGGGAACTTGACGGTAAACGTCGCGCCGCTTCCCGGCTCGCTTTTGACCGCGATTTCCCCTTGGTGTTTTTTAACGATGGACATGCAGGTGGAAAGCCCGATGCCGATGCCCTTGCCGGAGCGCTTGGTGGTGAAAAAGGGTTCGAACAATTTGTCCATGTGGTCGGCGGGGATGCCGCACCCGGAGTCTTCCACCGACAGGCAGACCGCGCCCTGGGAGGATTGGAAGGTGGTGATGATGATGCGCCCGGGGCCGGCGATGGCGTCCATGGCGTTGACCAGCAAATTGAGCATGACCTGCTTGATCTGATGTTCGTCGCCGTGCACCATGGGCAGATTTTCGCTTAATTCCACGCGCATGGTGATTTTGGCCTGGTTGCGTTGCCGCAGATGGCTGCGCAGGAGCTTGAGCGTGTCGTTGACCACGGCGTTTAAGCTCACGGCGGCAAAGCTCACGGTCTTTTGGCGGCTGAAGGTCAACAGCGTGGTGACGATGTCCTGGCAGCGCCGGCATTCGCGCATGATCGTGGCCACATAGTCTTCCACGTCCTCCATCACCTGGGGATCAACCGTTTCTTTGAGCGCCGGCAACCGGCGGCGCAAGCCCTCGGCAAAGCCGAAGATGGCGGTGAGCGGGTTATTGACCTCGTGGGCCACGCCCGTGGCCAACATGCCGATGGTGGCCATTTTTTCGGCCTGATAGAACTTGGCCTGATAGTCCTTTTCCCGGCTGACGTCGCGCTTGAACACCAGGATGTGGCTTTCCGGGGCCTCGGGACGCCGGATGGGCGAGGCCACCATCTCAAACTGGGTGTTCTTGCCGCCGATCTTGAAAATCGCGGTCTCGCGGCAGATGTCGCCGGTGGCAAAGGAGGCGCTGGCCGGGCAGTTGGGGCAGGGCTGGTCGTCGCCGCGAAAGATCTGGTAGCAGTGCATGCCTTCGGGATGGGGCGTGTCGGGAAAGGTCTGGCGAAAGACGTGGTTGACCGAGAGGATGCGCAGGTCGCTTGAGAGCACCATCATGATGTCGGTTATGCCGTCGAGGATGGCGGCGATTTCCCGGCGACGCTGGGTGGACTGGGCGTTGGCGTCCTTCAAGGCCTCGATGGTCTGGCGCAACTCCTGGAAAAAGCCCAGCTTGCTGTGTTCGATCCCGATCAGATCTTCGAGGGACGGCCCCTTTCCGGGCATCACCAGGCCTCCTGACACACGCCAAGCAGCGACTCCCAGCTGGCCGGCCGGGGGTTGGTCAGCGTGCAGGCGTCGTTGACCGCCGCCTTGGCAATGATTTCCAGGCAGCTGCTGTCGGGCAGGATGTCGCGCAGGCGCACCGGCACATGCAGATCGGCGCAGAACCGTTCCAGCCAGGCAATGCCGGCCTGGGCGATGTATTCGTTGGAGCACATGCGCGGCCCGCAGACAATGCGGCCGATATTGGCCAGCTTGTCCACGCTGGTCGGCAGGTTGTAGCGCATGACCGGCGGCAGGAGGATGGGGTGGACCAGGCCATGGAGCACGTCGAACCGGCCGCCCAGGGAGTGGGCCAGGGAGTGGCCGATGCCAAGGCCGGCATTGGAAAAGGACATGCCGGCCGAGGTGGCGGCGATGCTCAAATTCTCCAGGGCTTCAATGGAGCGGTCTTCCAGGGCCGGATGCAGGTTGTGGGCGATCAGGCGAATGGCTTTTAGGGCCTGATGCTCGGTAAAGGGCGAGGATAAAAGCGAAAGATAGGACTCGACGGCATGGGCAAAGGCGTCGATGGCCGAGGAGATGATCAGTTCCGCGCTCTTGGTCAAAAGCACCAGCGGGTCGATGATGGAGACGTTGGGCACCAGCGACCGGCTGATGATGGACATTTTGACCTGCCGGGCCACGTCGGTGATGATGCAGAACTGGGAGATGTCGGAGCCGGAGCCGGCGGTGGTCGGCAGAAAGATCATGGGGGGCAGGGGGCGCATGATGCGGTTGGCCCCTTCGTAGTCATTGATGCGCCCGCCGTTGCCGACAATGGTGGCAATGCCCTTGGCCGCGTCCATGGGGCTGCCGCCGCCCACGGCGATGATGACGTCGGCCCGCTCGCGGCTATAAATATCGGCCCCGGCATGGACCTGATTGTCGCGGGGATTGGAATTGACGGCGTCGAAAAAGATCCATTCCAGGCCGTTGTCGCGCAGGATTTCCTGGATGCGCTCCACCCAGCCGGCGCCGACCAGCCCCTGGTCGCTCACCAGCAGCACCCGGCGCGCGCCCAGGCGTTTGGCGCAGGAGGCCAAGTGGACGATGCTCCCCCGGCCGAAAATGATTTCGGGAATGGCGAACTTGCTGATCCGCATGAAGTTCCTCGATGTGTGCCGGGCCGGCGAGGCCGTCGCAACGCCTGCGGCAGCTTGCAGCCGGTATCCCGGGGCGCGGGTGCGCCCAAAGCTGCCGGCCGGCAGCGGCAACCCTGTGGGAGTACAGACGCTTTCAGGATATCTTTTGAGGAAATACCGCGCGGTCGGGTAAAAGGTCAAGCCGGGGCGGTTTGGCTGTGGTGACAGGCTGGCGGTTCGGCCGCAGGCACGTCGTCTGGACCGGGCAGCCGCCCGGCCGGGACGGTTTCCGGTTGCCGGTCCGCCGCCCATTGTCTGTCTGCGGGGGCCTTAAACGCCCCAAACCCTGGCGGGGTTGGGTCAATACGCGTCATTCCGCCGGGCCGGCGGGGAGTCGGAAGCGGCTGCGGCCAGGGGGGCAAGGGCACGAACCCCTGGCCGCCACGGCGCGCCCGGCCTGGATCAGCCAGGGGGCGGCGCGCCGCGGCGGCCATTGCCTGCATGAATGCTTCGAATTTTGCAGGGAACCCTGTCCCGGCCGTCTACCTGGCCGCAGCGGCCAGGGCGGCCGTGGGCACGACAGCGGCATAGACGGCGGCCAGGGCGGCCAGAAAGGCCGCCTGGACATCGGCGGCGGGAACCTGCCGGCCGTCGAAGGACAGATCCCGGGTGGCGCAGGCATCGGCCAGGACGGTCACGGCATAGCCCAGATCGAAGCCGGCCCGGACCGTGGCGTCCACGCACATGTGGGTCATCATGCCGGCCACCACCAGCCGGGACGCCCCGCTTGCGGCCACGGCCTCGCCGAGAGCTGTGTCGCGAAAGCTGTTGGGCCAGGCCTTGGTGACGACGGTCTCGCCGGGACGCGGGGCCACGGCGGCCTGGATCTCGGCCCCGGGCGTGCCGGGCAGAAAGAAGGTCGCCCCGGGCCGGGCCGCCTCATGGCGGATGTGAATGACCGGCCGGCCGGCTTGGCGGAACCGGTCCAGGGCCAGGGCGGCCTGGGCTGCGGCCGCTTCGGGCTGGACCAGGGCCATGGCCCCGCCTGGGAAGTAGTCGTTTTGGATGTCGATCACGAGCAGGATCGCGTCGCCAAGGGGGTGTGTGTCGTGGCTCATGGTGCGCTCCCAAGCATGGGCGTTGTCCGTGGTTGTCGGCTGCGCCTTGACGGGCGGCCGGTTCCTTTGGCATGTGGTATCATCGAACTGATCGATTTTGTCGTCTATCGTGGTCGGCCGGGTGTGGCAATACCCGGGAGGGGGGTCTATGGCTGTTGTGGAACGGGTGGGCGCAAGCCGGAAGAAAGACGAGGGCAAAAGGTCTGGGTACTGTGCGTTGCTGCTCGCCGGCGTGGGCGTCGCGGGCACGCCCCACGGCGGTACATTCCGGCAGGGGCGTCTGCCCTCCCCGGGCGCGTTGGCAAGGAGGCTGCCGTGGCGGTGACGCAGAAGTGCCAATACGCCTTGCGGGCGCTGTTTGAGCTGGCCTGCCGGGAAGGGGAAGGCGTGGTTCCGGCCGGCGAGATTGCCGAGCGACAAGCCATTCCCAAGCGTTTTTTGGAAGTCATTCTCCATCAGCTGCGCCAGGGCGGCTTTGTGGATTCCCAGCGGGGCAAGGTCGGGGGATTTTATCTGGCCCGACCGGCGGCCGAGGTGACCGTTGGCGAGGTCATTCGGTTCATGGACGGTCCCATCAGTCCGGTGGATTGCCACCGGGCCCGCCCTGAGCATGACTGCCCCTTGCGCGGCAGCTGCGTGTTCCGGGGGCTGTGGGACGAGGCCCGCGAAGCCCTGGAGCGGGTCTACGATACCCGCAGCCTGCGGGATCTGGTGGCGGTGGATCAGCAGATGCGAAAGCAGGCCGAGGGGACCAATTACATGATCTGACCCGGCCGGGGGATCAGGCCCGGAACATGTCCGCCGCCCAGGCCAGCCCCTCGAAAAAGGCGGCCGAGGCGGCATTCGGGGCAAGGCCGAAGGCTTTGACGGCTGCGACGGCCGTCTGGCCGCCCTGGTCGTAGCACCGGCACAGGGTCAGGCAGGTGGAACAGGCGCTTTTGACTCCAAGCAGCGCGTTTCGGGTCGAAGCGTCAATCGTGATGCCGGTCAGAGCCTCTTCCATGGGCATCCCGAGCATGGCGTCGAGCAGGGACAAGAGGCCAAGCAGGCACACGCTTTGGCCGTCGTGGCAGCGGGGACGGCCGGCAGTGTCGCGTCTGGCGTCGGCCAGGGCCAGGAACCGGCCGCGCACGGCCGAGGCAAAGGCCAGTTCGCGGTCGTGGGGCGAGGAGCCAAGCGAGGCCAGGATGTTGACCGCCGCCCAGCTGGCCAGGGCGTTTTGTCCCAGCCGGGTGATGGCGAATTCCAACGATTCGATGGGCTGGCCCCGGTAGAAGCTGGCGGTGTTAACGTAGCGCAGGAGCTTGTACGTCAGGGAGACGTCGGAGCCGATGATGTCCCGGATGCGCCGGACGTCCGGATCGGGCCGGCTGACTTCGGCCAGGAGGTTCAGCTTGACGGCCTGATTGGCCTCCAGAATTTTGGTCGTGACCACCAGCGGACGGCTGTAATAAAACCCCTGGGCCAGGGGAATGCCGCGCGCCCGGCACCAGTCGACATCCGCCTTGGTCTCCACTTTTTCGGCCAAGACCGTCTTGCCCGCCCCCAGACAGGCGGCGACCACGGCCTCCAGACGGGCCGGATCGTCGCGCAGGGCCTGATAATCCACCTTGATAAAGGTCACATAGGGCATGATCAGGTCAAAGGACGCATCCCCCACGTAGTCGTCCAGGGCCAGGACATAGCCGGCCGCATGGATGCCCCGCACCAGTTCGGCAAAGGCCGCGTCGCAGGCCACATGCTCCAGCACCTCGATGACGAACCGGGCCGGGTCGAGAAACCGGTGATGCCCGGCTTCCAGAATTTCCTTGGAAAAATTGATGAAGACCCGTTTGCCGGGAGCAATATCCTGGGAGATGGCGTGGATGCCGTTGGCCAGGACGGCCAGGGTGGCTTCGGCGTCCGAGGGTATCGCGGCGACATTGCCGCCGCCGACGGTGCGGTAGAGCAGTTCGTAGCCAAAGATGTCGCCGTCAACCCGATAAATGGGATGGCGGGCAACGGCGTAATTATACTCGGCGTCGGGCGGCATGGGCTGCTGCTGCTTATGTGTGTTGGGGGTGACGGGCTGTCCCGGGCCGGTCGTGCGGGGACACGGCTGGGGATGCGCCTCGCCGCGTTTGCGGCAACACCAGTTCGATGGAGGCGAAAGCGGAGGCTGACCGTGACGGATAGGCGCTTTGGAGCGAAATTACAACCGGCAAAGGTCAGAGCTTATCCAGACCCCTTTTTTTGGGCCAGGGACAGGCGGTCAACCAGGTCTGGGGGGATGACGGCCAGTCCGCCGACGGCTCCGGGGGCCAATCGGCCAAGGGTGGTTTCGCGGCCAAGCAGGCGGGCCGGGACCGTGGTCAGGGCGGCCAGGATGGCCTGGGCGGGCAGGCCCGGATGGGCGGCCAGAAGCGCGCGGACCTCGTTCCAGAGATTCAGGTCATCGTTGGAGGCCAGGGAGTCGGTGCCCAGGGCGAGTGGGATGCCGGCGGCCAGCAGGCCGGGCGCGTCGGCCGTGCCCACGCCGATGCGGGCGTTGCTGCGCGGACACAGGCACACGGTTGTGCCGCTTGCGGCCAGGATGGCGACATCGTCCGGGGTCAGGTGGACGGCGTGGACGGCCAGGGTGCCCGGACCAAGCAGGCCCTGGGCCTTGGCCTCGGCCACCGGGGTGCGGCCCGGGGCGCGCCAGTTCTTGGGCAGCAGTCGGCCGCGCAGCAGGTCGGCAAATTCCCCGGCGCCGGTGGCCAGCAGTTCCACTTCGCCGGGATGCTCGGCCAGATGCAGGCAAAACGGGGCGGCCCGGTCGCGACATACCGCCATGGCCCGGCGCAGTCTGTCCGGGCTGGTGGAGTAGAGGGCATGGCCGCTGGCCGAGGCGGCAACGCCGTCCCCGGCCGCCGCCGCAAGGGCCGGGGGCAGAGCCGTTGGGGGCTGGCCCCGCCAGCCGAGATATTCCTGGCAAACCAGACCGCCGAGGCCCGCCGCCCGCAGGGCCTGGGCCACGGCCGGCCCGGCCCGGTTGCCGACGTCGATGACGGCGGCTGTGCCGGTGTCGGCCGCCTGGGCCACGGCCCCGGCCAGGGCCTGGCCCAGGGCCTCGGCAGACAGGCCGGCCTGGGGCTCGGCCATGAGCCAGCGCACCCAGGCGCAAAACCCGAGCCCGACCGGTGACGCGCCGGCCAGATGGGACAGTTCCAGGTGGGTGTGGGCGTTGACCAGTCCCGGAACGAGGACGGCCTCGCCCAGATCGTCCACCGGCCCGGTGAAGCCGCGCAGCACCGCCCGCTTTGGTCCGACAGCCAGGATGCGCCGGCCGGCCAGGAGCACGGCCGGACCCTCCAGGGGCGCGGCGTCCGGGACCATGGTCAGGGCGAGGCGGGCGGTGACGGCGTGCGGGGCGTTGTCGGCTGGACGCAGTGTCTGGTCGGGTGTTGGCGGCGCAGGGAGTGGCATGGGAGTCGGTTGGCCAACGGCCCGGGACAGCGCCCACACCCGGCAGGGGGGCGCCGCCTCGGGCCGTTACGTCGTCATTGCGCCCCGGGTCAGCGCTGGAAGACGATCAGGGAGGACTTGGTAAAGGCGCGCAGCTTGTCGATGCGCTCGTTAAAGGCCGCCAGTTGCCGGGCTGCGTCCGAGGTCTTGTTGGCCAAGACCTCCTCACTGGCCGGGTAGGGCGTGTCCTTAATTTTTTGCAGGGTATCCATGATGTTGTCGAGACGGTCGAAGACGTAGTTCTTCTCGTCCTTGGTGAAGCAGTAGGTGGTCTTATTATAGATATAATACAGGTCGCAGAGGTTGAGCGCCAGCCCCAGGCTTTTTTCGATGCGGGCCTTGAGGTCCTGGAGAAAGACATATTCGTTGGTGAAGGGCTTTTTTTCGGCCAGCCCCTCCTGGTCTTCATATTCCTTGATGTGAATGGCCTGGACCACCGCTTCATTGAAGTAATTCATGAAGTAGTTGATACTTTGCCGCATGTTGGGCGCCTCCGCCGAGGCCGGGGCGGCCAGGGCGAGGCACAGGATGCAAGCCAGGGCCGCAAGGATTGGCTTCATGATCGTTCACCAGGCAGGTTGTGGGTTGCGGGGCGAAACGTCCCTTTGTCAACTTTGGCACGAGAGCGCGGCCCAAGTCAAACAGCTTGCGCCGTGAGATGGAAATCTTCCCGCGAGGCAAAGTGGACCGCCTCCCGGGGCAGCCCCAGGCCGGCGTAGGCGGCGGTCAGTTCGCCGGCGTGGCCGAACAGTTCTCCGGCAAAACGCCGGGGTGCGTCCAGACGCACCGGGCGCTGCCCCAGGGCCGCCGCTTCCGCCGCCACCAGGGAAAAAAGCGCCCTGGCCCGGACCCGCGAGCCCAGGGCCGGATGGCGCGGACCGGCCAGGATCGCGGTCTCCAGCCCCGGTTCCGGGGCCAGCCCCAGCCGGATCACCCGGATGCCGCAGCGCCAAAGCGGCAGCATGGCGGCGGCCAGGGCGTCCAGAGTGGCGTCCAGGTCCCAGGGGCGGTAGGCCCCGGCCCGGTACCGGTCGGCCAGAGGGGTGCCGTCGATGACCAGGCAGGGATGCAGACGCACGGTCCGCGGGGCCAGGGCGCAGGTTTCGGCCACGTCCCGGGTCAGCATGTCCGGGGTGTGGCCGGGCAGTCCGGGCAGCAGTTGCAGCCCGAGTTCCAGGCCGGCGGCCGGGATGTCCCGGGCGGCCCGCCGGATGGCGGCGGCGTCATGGCCCCGGCCGCTGGCGGCCAGCACGGCATCGTCAAAGGTCTGGGCGCCGATTTCCACCAGATCAAGACCCTGGCCGGCCAGATTGGACAAAATCGTCGGATGGCAGGCGTCGGGCCGGGTGGAACAGCGCACCCGGGTGATCAGCCCGGCCTGCCGCCAGCCCCGGGCCACGGCCAGAAACCGCTCGGGCCAGGGATGGGGCAGGCCGGTGAACACGCCGCCGTAGAAGGCCAGTTCGTAGGGGCCGCGTCCGGCCCGGGCGGCGGCGTCGAGGTCTTTTCCCAGTCTGGCCAGCGTGGCCTCAAGCGGGGCCGGGGCCGTGGCGGACTGCAGCTGCTGGGCGCAAAAGACGCAGCGGCCCGGGCAGCCCTTATGCGTCAGGAACACCGGCCAGATCCTGGAGGGGGGCGCAACCGGCTCGGGATGGCGAAAAAAACGCTCCCGTGGGGACGTTTCCCGTATGACATTTTGGCAAAGAAACGGCCAAGACGGCGCAAGGGCCATTATTTTCTCCTAAGCCTCTTGAAAAAATGCCTTTCCTGCACTATGAGTGGAGGCAATGCATTTGCCCGGCCCATGACGCTTCGGGTCGGATTTTCGCATCTGCGCCAACGTGACCACCGAAAGAGAGCCTGAGCCATGGAACCTGCGGACTGCATTTTTTGCAAGATTGTCAAGGGCGAGATCCCCTGCGCCAAGGTCTACGAAGACGGGCAGGTCCTGGCTTTCCTCGATATCGCCCCGGTGACCCCGGGCCATGTCCTGGTCATTCCCAAGGCCCATCATGCCGACCTGTTTGCCCTGCCGGACAGCCTTGGCGCGGCCCTGCTGGCCGCCCAGAAGCGCGTGGGGCGGGCCGTCATGGCGGCAGTGGGGGCAAGCGGGCTCAATGTGCAACAAAATAATGCCGCCAGCGCCGGGCAGGTGGTCTTTCACGCCCACTACCACCTCATCCCGCGCCGCGAGGGCGACGGGTTGCGGTTGTGGCCGGGCACGCCCTACGCCGATGCCGCCGGCATGGCCGCCGTGGCCGCAGCCGTGCGGGAAGCCCTTGCTTCCTTGGAATAAGTGCCGCATTATCAGTCAGTCTCATGACCGTCACCTGTAAAACATCGGCCAGCCCGACGTTTTGCTCCGTGTCCCTAACGTAACGCGCCGGAGAATGCCATGAACGGGAAAACCCTCACCAAAGCCGACATTGTTGACTACATCTACGAAAAGACCGAGCGCAATCGGGCCGAGGTCAAGGTGCTTGTCGACCACTTGCTGGAACTCATGAAGGATTCCATCAAGCGGGACAATTCACTGTTGGTCAGCGGCTTTGGCAAGTTCGAGTCCTATGACAAAAAGGCCCGCAAGGGACGCAACCCCCAGACCAATGCATCCATCATGCTGCCGCCGCGCAAGGTGGTGGTGTTTCGGCTGTCGCGCAAGTTTCGCGCCGAGCTCAATCCCGACGAAGTGCTGTAGCCTCGGCTGCAGTCGCTCCGGCGAAACGGCCGCTGGTTTGGTCTCGCCCTGATGCAGGCCATGGCCTGAGGGAACGGTGTGGCCCGTCGTCCGGCCTCGGGGCGCGCAGCCTGCCGTGTCCCTGGCTGCCTCTTGGCCGCGCCGTCAGGTCGGTTCGTGGCGCGTTTGCAACAACCATGCATGGGTTTGTTGCAACTACACCTACTGATGCCAGTCAGTTGTCGCGCCACCAAGGACCACGGCATATCCCGAATGGGACAGGCAGGGGAGTCGGCCTGGGCCGGGTTCCCGGCTTGGTTCGAACCCTCCCCGTCTGGTTGCGGCGGCCGTGTCTGGTCTGCCCTGGCCGCCTTCCTGCCTACTGGGCGATGACAAAGGCCCCGGAAAAGCGCGTCCCCAGCCGGAGCCGGGCTTCCTCGGCCGCAGCCGTGGTCGGGAAAATCCCGGCGTGGACCTGATTGAGCCACACCCCGTCGATCTCCTTGGAGGCAATGCGTGAACCGGCATAGCCGGCCGCACGCAGCTTCGTAAGCAGCCGCTCGGCATTGCCCATGTTGGCAAACGCCCCAACCTGCACATAAAACGGGCCGGGCAGTTCGCCCTGCGGCCCAGCGCCCGGCACCGTCCCCTCGACCTCCACCCGCACCTTGGCCGTGCCCCGGGCATGGACCCCGAGTTCCCTGGCCCCGGCCTGGGACAGGTCGATGATGCGCCCGGCCACGAACGGCCCCCGGTCGTTGACCCGAAGCACCAGGGACCGGCCGTTTTCCAGGTTGGTCACCCGCACCATGGTGTGCATGGGCAACAGCTTGTGGGCGCAGGTCAGCTTGTACTGGTCGTAAATTTCCCCGCACGACGTGGTATGGCCGTGAAACCCCGGCCCATACCAGGAGGCCACGCCTTCCTCGCGGTAGCCGGCCGCCGAGTGCAGGGGCACATAGGTCACGCCCTTGACGGTGTAGGGGCGAAGGGTGGCCGGTTCGCGGCCGGTCGGACGCGGAATGGTCGCCTTGCCGGCGCAGCCGGCCAGGGACAGGGCCAGCAGCAGGATGGCCAGAAGCCGCAGCAGCAGTGTCGGAAGCCTGATTCGTCGCCAAGGGTACGCCATGGGGCCAGGGTAGCCGTTGCCGTGTCGGCTGGCAACCGGGGGAGTCGGCCGGCGGTTGGCCTCGCGTCGGGAGGCGATTGTGTCAGTTGGCGCGGACGGTGGCTCCTTGACCGGACAGGGCGCGTGGGTGTGCGGCGTGCAGGCGATTGCGGCCGGCGCGGATGGTGGCTGTCTGACCGGACAGGGCGTGGCTTTGGAGGCCGATTTCCGGCCTGAGGGGGGAGGGCGTCGGGGATGCCCGGCAAAGATCCGGGCGCGATCAGTCGCAGGCCGGGCCGGTCTGGTCCGGGGAGTCGGGGGCGAAATGCCGCTCCAGGAACTCCAGGACGGCGGTCTCGGCCAGGGGCCGGGCGTAGAGAAATCCCTGGCCCAGGTCGCAGCCCAGGGCGGCCAGATCGTCGAGCTGGGCCGTGGTTTCGATGCCCTCGGCCACCACGTCGTAGCCCAGGTTGTGGGCCAGACTGACCACCGAACGCACAATGACCCGGTTGCCCTGCTCCTCCATGCCCGAGACAAAACTGCGGTCCACCTTGAGCGTGTCGATGGGGAAACTCTGGAGATAGGCCAGGGAGGAATAGCCGGTGCCGAAGTCGTCGATGCCGATGCCGACGCCAAGTTCCCGCAGCCCCCGCAGCTTGAGCATGGCCGACTCGGGATGCTCCATGAGCACGCTTTCCGTAATTTCGAGTTTGAGGTCGCCGGCGGCCATGCGCTCCCGGCGAAGGGTCGTGACCACCTGTTTGACCAGATCCGGCTGGGTGAACTGCCGGGCCGACAGGTTGACGGCCATGAAAAAAGGCCGGTCGCCGACGACGGCGGCGCGCCAGCGGGCCAGCGCCCGGCAGGCTTCTTCAAGGACCAGCCCGCCCAGGGGAATGATCAGGCCGCTTTGCTCGGCTGCCGGGATAAATTCGGCCGGGGAAATCAGTTCCCCATCCGGCCGACGCCAGCGCACCAGCGCCTCGACGCCGCGCGGCGCACGGGTCGCCAGATCGAAGATCGGCTGGTAATGCAGCACAAATTCATCGCGCTCAAGCCCCAGGCGCAGGTTGGTTTCCAGGTCCATGACCCGCTCGGCCCGCTCGCGCATGGACCAGTCAAACACGCGCACCCGGCCGCAGCCGGCCGCCCGGGCGCTGCCCATGGCAATGGCCGCGTTTTGCAGCAGCTCCTCGGGCCGGTCGTAATCGGCCGGGCCAAGCACCACGCCCAGGCTGGCCGTGACGTAAATCTGGCGGCCCTCCACGGTAAACGGCAGGCGCAAACGCTCACGAATCGCCTTGACGATGCGCAGCGCGTCGGCCGGCGAGGCGATTTCTTCCAGAAGCACCACAAACTCGTCGCCGCCCACCCGGGCCACGGTGTCGAGCTGGCGCACTTCCCGGCGCAGCCGGTCGGCCACCCGGCGCAGCAGGTCGTCCCCGGCCAGATGCCCCAGGCTGTCGTTGACCAGCTTGAAGCGGTCGAGATCGAGAAAGAGCAGGGCGTAGATGTAGTTGGAGCGGCGTTTGGCCCGTTCGATGGCCCGGGTGATGCGGTCCAGGCACAAGGCCCGGTTGGGCAGGCCGGTCAGGGCGTCGTGGAAGGTGCGGTAGCGCAACCGCTCTTCGCCGCGTTTGCGTTCCGTGACGTCTTCCAGGGCCACGGCCACCTGGCCGGGCTGGGGGCAGTAGGCCTGGGCCAGGAAATACATATTGAGGTCGGACAGATAATTTTCAAACCGGGTCGGCCGGCCGGAAAGGGCGATGGCCTCCAGGGTGTCAATCCAGAACGATTCGATGCCGGGCAGGACCTCGCCCAGGGTGTGGCCGATGATGTCGGCGCAGGTGAGTCCCGTGGCGTGCTCAAAGGCCGGGTTGGCGTCGAGGATGCGGAAATCCCGGGCCGCCCCCGCGCCGGGCAATTGCTCCAGCAGCAGGAAGGCGTTTATCATCCCGCTGAACAGTTCGCGGTAGCGCTGTTCGCTTTGGCGCAAGGCCCGTTCGGTGTGGTGCTTGTAAAGGGCCACCTCCACCGCCGTGCGCAGCCAGTCCTCGTCCACGGGCTTTAACACATAGCCATAGGGGGCGGTGCGTTTGGCCCGTTGCAAGGTGACCTGATCGGTGTGGGAGGTGAGGTAGATGACCGGGATATCGCACTCGGTCTGGATGACGCAGGCGGCTTCGATGCCGTCCATGGCCCCGCCAAGGAAGATGTCCATGAGCACGAGGTCGGGAGCGAGTGTCCCGCACAACTCCACGGCCTCGGCGCCGCAGGCCGTGATTCCGGCCAGGGTGTAGCCCAGTCGCCGCAGGATGCCCTTGAGGTCAAGGGCCACCACCCGTTCGTCTTCTACGATGAGGATGCGCGGCGGCCGGCCGCCCAAGCCGTTTTCCACGGCAGTTTCGCCCTGGCAGGCGAGGTTGGGAAGCGTGGAACTCACGTCGTCTCCCGAAAGCCGTTGGGGTACTGCAGGCATTCCGATCAGTGACGCTTTTCCAGGCTGGTGTAAAGGGCCGGGCACGTTGGGAATGCAGGTTCGTTCTTTTTTTCACGACACGGCCCGGCTGCCGCAGCGCCAGTCCGGGCCGTCTGTCAGATCCAAACCGCACAGCTTTGCGGTGCGGCAGCCTCAGCTGCGCAGTTTCTGGGTGATCGTGGCGATATGTTTGCCCTGGAAACGGGCAGCGTCCAGCTCGTTTTCACTCGGCATCCGCGAACCGTCGCCGCTGGCAATGGTGGTTGCGCCGTAGGGGGAGCCGCCGGTAATTTCATCGACGCGCATCTGGCCGGCAAAGGCGTAGGGCAGGCCCACCACCACCATGCCATGGTGGAGCAGGGTCTGAATGGAGGACATGAGCGTGGTTTCCTGGCCGCCATGCTGGGTGGCCGTGGAGCAAAACACGCCGCCGGGCTTGCCGACGAGGCCGCCGCGATTCCATATCTGGCCGGTGGAATCGAGAAACTGGCGCATCTGGCCGCACATGTTGCCAAACCGGGTGGGCGTGCCGAAAATGATGGCTTCGGCCGACTCCAACTCTTCCAGGGTGCAGACCGGCACGTGGGACTGGGCCTTCTGGGCCTGCTTCGCCCCCATCTTCTCAATGACGTCCTCGGGCAGGGTCTCGGGGACGCGGCGCAGCGTCGCCACCATCCCGGGCACCTGATTGACGCCTTCAGCCACAGCCTGGGCCATGGCCGCGATATGGCCGTATAGCGAATAGTAGACGATCAGCACGTTCATAAGCCTGTGCCCCCGTGAGTAAGTTGATGATGCCCGATTCTCTACGCCCCCTGTCTGCAAAGGGCAAGCCGGCTGCCGCCCGACCTTGCCCAGGGCGCGGATTTGCCCTATTTTCGCCTCGGCCCGGCGCGGTCCGATTGCACCGTCTGCCGGCGCACTCGGACCGCAATCCAACCCCGCCGCCGACACGGCCGGTCGTCCATGCAAACAGCCCTTACCTGCCTCAAGGCCGTGGCCGACGCGTACGGACTTTCCTTCGATCCGGCCGCTGCGGCCGATCGCTACGGCCTGGGCGCGGCCGAACCGGACACCGAGACCCTGGTGGCCATGGCGGCCGATGCCGGCCTTTCGGCCCGTCTGGCCGAACTCGACGTCCCGGCCATGGCCGCCCTTGGCCGGTTTCCGCTGCTGGCCCGGCTTATAAACGGCAACAGCGTGGTGGTGCTCGGCCTTCGCAGCGACGCGGCCGGGACCGTCGTGCGGGTGGCCGATCCCCTGTCGCGCACGGCCGGCTCCTTTGAGGTGGACAGCGAGAGCTTTGCCAAAAGCCATGGCGGGGTTGTCCTGTTGGCCGAACCGAGGCTCACCCGCCCGGCCCTGCGCGCCCTGGCCCTGATCGGCCGCCATTACGGCCTGCCCCTGGCCCATGAATCGCTGGCCGAGGCCCATGGGTTTCACGACGCCGAACCGACCCCGGAAGAACTGCTGGCCGTGGCCCTGGCCGAGGGGCTTCGGGCCGAATTGCGCACGCTTTCCCCGGACGATATGGGCCAGCTTGGCGGCGCGTTTCCGGTCCTGGCCTTTTTGCGCGACGGCTCGGCCCTGGTCCTGGCCGGGTGCCAGCCCGGCCAGGACGGCCTGCTCGTGGACGTGGTGGACCCGGTCAAGCTGCCACCAAGCCGCGACGCCCTGCCCCTGGCCAGCCTGCTTGAGCGTTGGGATGGCCGGGCCATGCTCCTAAAGCGCGTCTACAGCCTGACCGATGAGCACCAGCCCTTTGGCCTGGGCTGGTTTGTGCCGGAAATCCTGCGCCACCGCCGGGAATTTACCGACGCCGCCGTGGCCGCGCTCATGCTCTATGTCCTGGCCCTGGCCATGCCCATCTATTTCCAGATCGTCATCGACAAGGTGCTCACCCACAAGGGGCTGGCCACCTTGCAGGTCTTAAGCTTCGGCATGCTGGCCGCCCTGGCCTTCGAGGCCGGGTTCACCTACCTGCGCGGCGTGCTCTTGCTCCATGCCGCCGCCCGCATCGACGTGCGCGTGGCCTCGCGCACCTTTTCCCGGCTCACCTCCCTGCCGCTGCGTTTTTTTGGCCACAGCCGGGTGGGCATCCTCATCCAGCACATGCAGCAGGCCGACAAGATTCGGGAATTTTTAAGCGGCAAGCTCTTTTTCACGCTCCTTGACGGCGCGGCCCTGCTCGTTTTCATCCCGGTGCTTTTCTTCTACAGCGTCCAGCTCACCTTCCTGGTCCTGGCCCTCAGTCTGGCCCTGGGCGTGCTCTTGGCCGTCATCATCCCCTTTTTCCGCACCCGGCTGGCCGCGCTTTACCGGGCCGAGGGCGAGCGCCAGTCCTATCTGGTCGAGACCATCCGGGGCATGGAGACGGTCAAGGCCCTGTCGCTGGAGCCGGTGCGCCGCCGGGGCTGGGAGGATGCCGCCGCCCGGGCCGTGGCCATGCGCTTTGGCGTGGGCAAGCTCGGCAACGCAGCCACGGCCGGGGTGGGGTTCCTGGAAAAGGTCATGATCCTGTGCATCCCCTGGATCGGCGTGTCCCTGGTCTTTGACGGCAGCCTGTCGGTCGGGGCGCTGATTGCCTTCCAGATGCTGGCCGGGCGCGTCACCCAACCGCTGGTCCAGTTCGTGTCGCTTTTGCAGGAATATCAGGAAAAAGCCCTGGCCGTGAAAATGCTGGCCGCCATCATGAACGAACCGCCCGAACGGGCCGGGTCCGGCGAGGGCGTGCGCCCCAGGCTCAGCGGCGAAGTGGTGCTCGACGGCCTGACCTTCCGCTATGGCGCCGCCGCCGATGGGGCCGCCGCCCTGTCCGGAGTCACGGCCCGGTTTGCCGCCGGGTCCATGATCGGCGTGGCCGGGCGCAGCGGTTCCGGCAAATCAACCCTGGCCCGGCTCATCCAGGGCCTGTACCCGCCAACCGACGGCAGCCTGCGCCTGGACGGCCACGATATGCGCGAACTGGACATTGCCCACGTGCGCCGGCAAATCGGCGTGGTGCTGCAAGAGAGCTTTCTTTTCACCGGCACGGTGCGGGACAATATCGCCATGGCCCGGCCCACGGCCAGCATTGACGAGGTGGTCTGGGCGGCACGTCTGGCCGGGGCCGAGGAGTTTATTCGCCGGCTGCCGCGCGGCTACGACACGCCGCTCGAAGAAAACGGCTCCAACCTGTCCGGCGGCCAGCGCCAACGCTTGGCCATTGCCCGGGCGCTTCTCACCAGCCCGCGCATCCTCATTTTGGACGAAGCCACCAGCGCCCTGGACGCCGAGTCCGAAGCCATTGTCCAGGACAATATGACCCGCATCGGCCAGGGCCGCACCACCATCATCATCAGCCACCGCCTGTCCATGCTGGCCGGGGCCGACGCCATCCTGGTGCTCGACGGCGGCAAGGCCGTGGATTTTGCGCCCCACGCCGAACTGTTGCGCCGCTGCTCCGTCTACCGCGACCTCTGGAACAGCCAGAACCGGCACCTGACGCCCAAGGCGTCTACGCCAAAAGTTATTTGAGGAAGAGAAAGATGCCTCCGGCGGCCGGGGGGATGATCCCCCCGGCCCCCTGCAAATGGGTAAAGGGAAAATGAAAATCTACAAGTGATTCTAGCTTCTTGTGTTCGCGGTCTAAGACCCTGATAAGACTGCGAGTTGAAATAGCCCCCCCTTTAAAAGTTTTTGGGAAGGAGGGGTGTGGGGGAGGAACCTTTTTTTCCAAAAAAAGGTTTCCTTCCCCACATTCTGCCTTTCTCCCCTCTCCACGGAGTACAATAATGTCCATAGCGATTATCGGCGGCGGGTTGGCGGGTTGTGAATGTGCCTTGGCCTTGGCTCGGGCGGGCGTTGCTTCGACGATATTTGAGTGCAAGCCGGCGTTGTATTCCCCGGCCCATGTCAGTCCGGGGCTGGCGGAGCTGGTGTGTTCCAATTCGTTGCGTTCCGATGAGCCGGTGACGGCGGTGGGACTTTTGAAGGTCGAGATGGCCGAACTGGGCAGCGCGGTCATAGCCGCAGCCCGGGAGACGGCTGTGCCGGCGGGCAAAGCTTTGGCCGTCAATCGCGAGCTTTTTAGCGCGGCCATGACCGCGCGCATCGAGGCTGAACCGCTGGTGACGCTTGTTCGCCGCGAGATCATGGGCCTGGCCGATCCGGCCCTGGCCGGGTTTGAGGCCGTGGTGGTGGCGGCCGGGCCGCTGGCGTCCGAGCGCATGGCGGCGAGTCTGCTTGAAACCATCGGCGGCGAGGGCCTGTATTTTTACGACGCCATCGCCCCCATTGTGGCCACCGATTCCGTGGACATGGACAAGGCGTTTTGGGCCTCGCGCTGGCAGGAAGGGGAGGGCGACTACCTCAACTGTCCGCTCACCAAAGATGAGTACATGGTATTTCTGACCGAGCTCTTGGCCGCGCGCAAGGTTCCCAGTCGGGAATTTGAAAAGGAACTCCATTTTGAGGGCTGTCTGCCCATCGAGGCCATGGCCGAGCGCGGCGAGCGCACCCTGACCTTCGGTCCCATGAAGCCGGTCGGCCTGACCGATCCGCGCACCGACCGCTGGCCGTATGCGGTGGTGCAGTTGCGTCCGGAGAATAAAGAGCGCAGCACGCTCAATCTGGTCGGTTTCCAGACCAAGCTGGCGTATGGCGAACAGGAGCGGGTGTTTCGGCTGATTCCGGCCCTGCACGCAGCGGAATTCACGCGTCTGGGCAGCATCCACCGCAACACGTTTGTCAACGCGCCCAAGGTGTTAAACGAGCGTTTGGAACTTGTGGCGCGTCCGGGCGTGTACCTGGCCGGCCAGATCACGGGTGTGGAAGGCTATGTGGAGTCGGCGGCCTGCGGCCTGTGGCTGGGCACGCAGCTTGGGGCGAAGATTGGGCGCGGCGTGGATATGTCCCCGCCGCCGCAAGTGACGTCGCTTGGGGCGCTCTTAAATCACCTGCGCACCCCGACGAAAAAGTTCCAGCCGAGCAACGTCAATTTCGGCCTGACGCCGCCCCTTGAAGAGCGGATGAAGAAGGCGAACCGGAAGATGGCCTACCCGGAGCGGGCGCGGGCGGCGTGGGGGGAGTGGTTTGTGGCTTGTAAATGTACGGATAGGTATTGAGGAGAGCTTATTTATGCAGTTTACAATGGGTGTATCACCTGGTATAATTGAAACTCTATGAGCTGGGATGACATCCGTGAACTCCTTGAAAAGGAAGTTAATTTTCAAGGAAGGGATGTGTGCGTTATCCCAATTTGGCCTCAGTATTCCGAGGCCATTTTTTCCCGGGTCAAACGCTATGAATATCGAAAGTTGCAGCCGCGACTTGAAATAACCGACTTTGTCGTTTACCAAACTGCCCCAACTTCTAAAATTGTCGGATATTTTTTCTCGAACGTCAGATACTGTGGAAGTCCGCAGGTAGTGTGGAATTTAACTGAGGGGCTACGAGGTATTGCAGCTGAATCTTATAGCAAATATTTCGCAATGAGTTCCTCCGCAGTTGCAATATTAATAGAAGAGTCCTGTCTGTTGCAAAGGAAGATCGATGTCAAACAATTTCATTGTGCTCCACCACAGTCGTATGTGTATATATGAATAGGTTAGATTTCGCTTTTTGGTTTGATAGTGCGGGGACTAAAGAGTGTCCGCTGAATCCAGTTGAATTACACGTTAACGTGTGGAAGTTGGCTGGTGACAAAGGGCAGTGTTCTTGTATTGATTTTGGAATACTTTATAATGACGTCCATGCACCTCAAGTACTCAACCTTTATGTCCCGGATGTCGGTTTTGCAAAAGAAGATTTTGTAGACCTATTTTCCTCGTTGTCTAAGCGAAATTGGAAAGTTTGTGAGGCCGTTTTTAATGAGCGCCTCGCTGTCAATGTAGAGCCACGTACTAAATTTGGATTTGTGACAAAAGCCAGTGGTAATTTTTACATATATAATATAGATGTTGAAAACAATGTTTCTGTTGTGAATAATGTATTTGGCGGTTCACGGATATCAATAAAAATCCCGTCGGCCCATGCAAACGGTAAGAAGGATGCTGATAAAATATATGTACGATTCAGACTGACGGGTAAAGCTGTGTGTACTTGTTTCCATCAAGATAAGCTTGCGAGTTCTAAATGGCAGAACTGGACATCGTCCATCGAGTTGTTTGATTTCAGAGTAAATCAGGTCAGGACACTGTCTCCCTCCCTAGTTGAAGAAATTCCGGAGGGCTGCCAAGTTGAAATCTCAACAGTCCAGTTTTTTTTAATGTGCAATTCGACTGAAGAACTTATCCTCTCCAAGAATGTACAAGAAAATGCGCGTATTTTGGAAAAAGATTTGTGGATTGATTATTGCCCGAATATTAAAGAGATGAGGGATGATAGCTTGGTCATAGCCTACCAGTGGAGGAAGGTGGCGAAAAATGAAGCTGGGTGGATGAATGATTTTTCTATGTTTGCAAAAATTAAAAGCGAACATTTAGATTGGGTGAAAATTTTACAAGTAACGATATTCACAATGGTTTTAGGGATTCTTGCGTCCTACTTTGCCTCTCTGCTCCCGTCATGTGTGAAGCAGGATACTCAGCGTTCTCAAGGGGCAGATTTACAGAGACTAGGGGTTTTGTCCGTGCCGAGCGTGAGTCAGAGCCATAGCGGAAAGAGTAGCGATGACAAATCGCTTGCGTCTACGCCAATTAATCCTTAGTTAAGGCAAAAGAGGCGTGATATGGAAAGGTTGCTGTTCGTTAGCGCGTTAACTTGCAATGGGAAACAGTTGCAAGATTTTTCTGTTTTAGTCGGGAATAATCTTTCTGGTATCGATCAAGATTATCCTGAAGCGTCTTGGTGGTTCCGTAGTAAGGTCGTGCCGGGGCTTTTTTCTGCTCAGAGAAGTTTTTTGATATTTATGTGTCGCCAGAAAGTTGCTGGAGTAACAATATTGAAACATAGCTTTGATGAATGCAAAATATGCACAGTAAAAATTAATAAAGACTTTTTGCGAAACGGATTTGGGAATGTACTTGTTCAGAATTCTCTGTCTCTGTTGGGTTTCTCTCCGGTGTCTATTTCTGTTTCAGAAAAGCAAGTTGATAGGTTTAGGCCTATTTTAAAGCGTTTTAATTTTGAATTAAAATACACTAAAAAATCTATGTACACAAAAAACACTAGTGAGTATTTTTTTGAGACTGCGGGCCCGAGTTCCGGGCAAAGTAAATATTTGTTGAGTAAAATTGTGGATTGTGATTTATTTTGCAAATATAAATCTTTAGCGAGCCATTAAACGGCAATTTTGTCTACAAATATAGATTGAAATAATCTAAACCACCACCTGCTCCAACACCAACTCCACGCCATAGCGCTCCCGCGCCGCCTGCCGCATTTCTTCAATGACGGCCAGAATATCACTCCCGGTCGCGCCGCCGGCGTTGACGATGATGCCGGCGTGGCGGGGGGAGATTTGCGCGCCGCCGATGGTAAATCCCTTTAATCCCGCTTCTTCCATGATCTGGCCGACCGGGGGCGCGCCTTCGGGGCGGCGAAAGACGCTGCCGGCGCTGGGGAGATTGTAGGGGAGCTTGCTGCGGCGCAGTTTACCGATGCGGCCCATTTCACGCAGAATTGCGGCCGGATCGGCCGGGGACAGGCGCAGGGTGACGCTCAAAATCACCGCGTCCGTGCCCTGGAAGGCCGTCATCCTGTAGGACGGGCGGCATTGCTGCCGCGAAAAGACCATACCCGCGCTCGGGCCGGGCCAAAAGACTTCCACCGACTCCACCACGTCGTAGAGCGACGCGCCGTAGGCCCCGGCGTTCATGTACGCCGCGCCGCCGAGGCTGCCGGGGATGTCCCACAAGTGTTCGAGGCCGGACAGCCCGGCTTTGGCGGCGATCCGGCAGACGTCGCGCAACCGTGTGCCGGCGGCGGCCTTGACAAGACCATCCGCAACGTCAACAGGGGTGGCAACGTGTCGGGTGCTCACAAAACGCACCGATGCATCGTAATGATTTCGGGAGAGTATGACGTTGCAGCCGTGGCCGAGCAGGACGGTTCGCTCTCCAACAGACTCCTGCAATACTGCAATCAATTCGTCTGCTGTTTTCGGAAAGGCCACGGCTTCGGCCCAGGCGACCACGCGGTAGGAATTGTGTTCGGTCAGCCAGGCCGGGGCAAAGACACCAGTCATATCAGTCTTTCCTCCCGCGCACCGACTCTCGCCCGACAACCTCAGTCCCGCCCGCCACAAGAGTGACGGAAGCCCGACCATCTCCCCCCCCCATTGAGGGGGTCCGGGGGGGATCATCCCCCCCGGCGGGTGCAGGGCAGCGCCCTGCCGGAGAGGCAGCGCCCTGATTTTCCTTATGCTTCCTCTCGCAGCTCTTTCCCGCACTGGCGGCGCAGGTCCTGGTTTTCGCGGGTCAGGGTCACGACGCGGCGTTCGAGGTCGCGCACCCGGGCGCGGACGCCGGTCAGGGCTGCGTCGGCCATGGCCAGATCGCGGCGCAGGGCGGCGGCGTCGAGGTTGGCCCGCGACAGGCGGTCGTGGACCACGTCGCTGATGACTTCCTCAAACAGCCGGCTGGCCTGCTTCCGTTCGCCCGGAGGCATACGGTCCAGGATGGAGAGGTCGATGGCAAAGCAGACGACAGGGGAATGGGCCACCACCGAGGCATTGCGCGGCCGGCCGCGCAGCGGACCCATCTCGCCGAAAATTTCGCCGTAGGTGGTCAGCAGGGCTACCTCGGCCTCCTGGGCCAGGACGCGGACCTGGCCGGAAATGAGGTAATAGACCCAGCAGTCGTGGTCGCCTTCCCGGATGATGGTTTCGCCGTTGCGGTATTCGCGGTAACGCAGGCCCTTGTCGGCGAAAAGCGCCGTGATCTGGGCGTCGGTCAGGCCGGCAAAGGCGGGCATGCGATGGAGCAGGCCAAGCACCCGCTCGGAGATGGTGATGTTGCGTTCTTCCATGCCGCCGTTGCCCCTCCCGGTCCCGTTGCTTCCTGTCGTCATTGCCTCATGCTTCAAACAAAGGCTGGTTATCTGTCAAGGCATACCGGCACACGGGAAGCGATACGTCTTAAAAATTGGGACTTGGGCTGGCCTCGCCCTCCGTTGGGGCAGCGCCTGACGGGGCCGTGGGCGCGGCAGCGGTCTGGCGGCGCACCACCCCCTGGGCTTGCAGCTTGTCCATGACCCCGGAGAGCAGGGTGAAGGCTTCGACAAAGCCTTCGGTGGTCATGACGATGCGCTGGCGGCGCTCTTTGGCCGGCTGGCCCTTGGCGTCCACGGCATCGGCGGACAGGCCGAAGAAATCGATGCGCACGGCTCCCTTGCCGTAGCCGATGCCCAAAATGCCGTCGGCAAACACTTCCTCGGTCATGGCAGTCTCCACAAAGCGCGGCGCGGCTAGGGTTCGCGCAGGCTTTCGTCAAAAGTTTTGAGCAGCGGATAGAGCAGGTAGGTGATGACCCGACGTTGGCCGACCTTGATTTCGGCGGAAAGCGTCATGCCGGGAAACAGGCGGAAATCGGGCGGCACGGCGGTCAGATGCACGTCGCCCAGGGCGGCGCGCACCCGGTAGAAAAGGCGCTGGCCCTCGGACGTGTTTTTCTCGAAGGCGTCGGGGCTGATCGTGGCCAGTCTGGCCTCGGCCACGCCGTGGCGCTGGTAGGGGAAGGCTTCGAACTTGACGCGCACCGTGTCCCCGGGCCGCACCAAGCCGATGTCCTGGGCGGCCACCTCGGCCTCGACCAGGATGTCCTCGCCGCTTGGCACGATGGTCAAAAGCGTCTCGCCCTGCTGGGCCACCGACCCGGCCGAGCGGGCGGCCACGTCCAGGACCGTGCCGGCCTCGGGGGCGCGCAAAACGACCAGTTCGCGCAGCCGTTCGGCCTTGCGTTCGCGTTCCTCGGCCCCGGACAACTCCCGGGCGGCGGCGGACAGGTCCTTGGCCGTTTCGGCCTTCCAGTTCTCGGTGAAATCGCGTTTTTCCGCTTCGGACCGGGCCAGGGTCTCGCGCAGCTCCAGGGCTTCGTTTTGCAGCTTCGTCAGCATCCCCTCGGCCTCGATGCGGCTGCTTTGGGCCTTCATGTATTCGACCTTGGAACTGGCTCCCTGGTTGTAGATGTCGCCGTACATGCGTTCCAGGTCCCGGGCCAGGGCGATCTGCTTCTTGTGCTTGGCGGCCTCGGCGGCGTTGGTGGCCAGCTTGGCGGACAGTTCCCGCAACTTCTGGGTCAGCGTCTCGATCTTGGCGGCAAACTCGCGGCGGCGGGCCTCGTAGACGTCGCGTTCCAGGGCCAGATCGGCCGGGGACAGCTCCGGGGGCGGCTGGCACTGGCTGGTCAGCTCGCAGTGCAGCCGCCAGACCTTGGCGGCCAGGGCGGCCCGGTCCTTGCCGCGCTCGGACAGCCCGGCCTCGGCAAAGGTGGGGTCCAGGGCAATGAGGGCGTCGCCCTTGGCCACGGTCTGGCCGGCCGAGACGAAGACCTCGCGCACGACGGCGGTTTCCATGGGAGCGACGGTCAGGTTTTTTTGGGTCGAGACGAGCCGGCCCGGGGCAATGACGATGCGGTCGACCTGGGCCAGACAGGCAAAGAGCAGGGCGGCAAGGACAAAGGCCAGGAGCAGATAGAGGGTGGCGCGGTAACGCACCGGCGTGGGCACGGCCAGGATTTCCAGGGCGTCGGGCTGGAAGGCGGCAAACCGGGCGGGCGGCGGCGTAAAGCCGGCCTTGGCCGGCGGCGTATGCCCTGGAGTCTTTTTCGGAACCACCGCACCCTGCCTCTTCCCCGTTCGCGCCAACCCCTTTTCCTATTCAGGGGGTCCGGGGGGGATGATCCCCCCCGGCGGGGCCTGGGGCAGCGCCCCGTTTCTCTTGCCGCTTTCTAAAACTTCACCCCGCGCACGGCGTCGAGGGTGCGGGCGTAGTCGTCTTCGGAGTGGGCAAACGAGGTGAAGGCGCATTCGTAGGCCGAGGGGGCCAGGATGACGCCGGCCTCGCGCATCTGGTTATAGAAACTGGCGTAGCGGGCGGCGTCGCCCTTTTTGGCCTCGTCAAAGTTGGTGACCGGGCCGTCGCAGAAAAAGAGCGTAAAGAGCGAGGCAATGTGGGTCAGCGTCACCGGCGCGCCCTTGGAGCGCAGGATGGCGGCCGTTTCTTCGGCCAGGGCCTTGGTGCGTTCGGCCAGACCGGCGTAGTCGGCGGTTTTGAGCTTTTGAAGCGTGGCCAGACCGGCGGCCATGGCCAGCGGATTTCCCGACAGCGTGCCGGCCTGATAGACGTCGCCGCAGGGAGCGATGCGCTCCATGATATGGCGCTTGCCGCCGTAGGCCCCGACGGGCAGGCCGCCGCCGATGATCTTGCCCAGGCAGGTGAGGTCCGGGTCGATGCCGTAGACGCTCTGGGCGCCGCCGTAGGCCAGCCGGAAGCCGGTGATGACCTCGTCGAAAATAAGGATCGCGCCGTGGGCGCTGGTCAGTTCGCGAAGGCCCTCGAGGAAGCCGGGTGCGGGGGGGACAAGGCCCATGTTGCCGGCCACGGGTTCGACGATGACGGCGGCGATGTCCGGGCGGGCGGCAAAGAGGGCCTTGACCGCGTCCAGATCATTATAGGGAGCGAGCAGGGTGTGGCGCACGGTGTCGGCCGGCACGCCCGGGGTGCCGGGGATGCAAAAGGTGGCCAGACCGGAGCCGGCGGCGGCCAGGAAGCCGTCGGAGTGGCCGTGGTAGCAGCCCTCGAACTTCACGATCATGGACTTGCCGGTATAGCCGCGGGCCAGACGCACGGCGCTCATGGTGGCTTCGGTGCCGGAGTTGACCATGCGCACCATGTCGATGCCGGGCACGGCGGCGACCACGGCCTCGGCCAGGGCCACTTCGGCGGCGCAGGGCGCGCCGTAGCTCACACCCTTGGGCACGGCGGCGAAGATGGCGGCGGTGACGTCCGGGTCGCAGTGGCCAAGCAGCATCGGCCCCCAGGACATGACGTAATCGATCATCTCCCGGCCTTCCACGGTGGTCATTTTGGAGCCGGCGGCCGAGGCAATGAACAGCGGGTCGCAGCCGACGCTGCGGCAGGCGCGCACAGGGCTGTTGACGCCGCCGGGGATGAGGGTCTGGGCTTTGGCGAAAAGATCGGCAGACAGGGTCATGCGGGCGTCTCCGGAGGGGTTGTGGTTTGGGCGACGGCTTCGGCGAAGGTCAGGACATAGCCGTTGGGGTCCTGGAAGCTGCATTCGCGGGTGCCGTAAAAGGTCTTGTGGGGCGCTTTGAGAAAGGGCGTGCGCTCGCTTAAGCGGGCGTAGAGGGCGTCGAGGTCGTCGCAATCGAGGTAGAGGATGAGCGAACCGCCGATCTTGGTTTCGGCAAACCGGGGCAGTTCCCCGGCCAGGGCGGCGCGGGTCTCGAACATGAACCGGGCCTGGCCGCATTCCACCAGGGCGAAGGCCAGAGGGCCGGGGGCGGGCCAGACGGCCACGGTCTCGCGGCTGGACTCGAGGACGCCGACGACAAAGGCAAAGCCCAGGATGTCGCAGTAAAAGGCCACGGCGCGGCCCACGTCGTCGACCATAAGGACAGGTGTGGCGCGGGTTATCGTCATGATCGGTTCCTTTGGCGCACGGCCGAAACGACACGCCGGCGCGGCCTTCTACCGTAGCCGGGAGCGGCCCTGGACGCAAGGGTTCGGGGCCGGACGCGACAAGTCCTCAAATCACACGACTTTACTCGGAAAACCGGGCTGCCGCCCGGGAGAAAAAACTGGGCGTCGCAGGGGGCTTTTTTTGGTTTTTTGTCTTGTATCTATGTGATTTTATACAAATTAAACGAAGTATTAAAAAATATTTCAGGCAAGCGGAAACAGCCGGTTTCGGGTTGACATCCCTCGGGAGCTTTACTAGGAAGCGCCCCTCACAACGGCACAAGAACTACTCCGCATCATCTTCGCGGCTCGCTTCATCTCCGAGAGTGTTCTTCATATCGCCAACCACCCTCCGATCCATGACCGCCGCACTCAGGATCATACTTCCAAGACGTTTTGACCACTGTTGTTTTTACACTGGTCGGAGTCTGAAACACTGCATGGAGGTGTTCATTCCATGAGAGTCATTACAATCATTCTTGCTGTTTTCTTCTTGACCGCAACGGCCGAGGCATCGAAGCACAAAAAGGTTTCCCTGAGAAACATTTCTTCCAAAAACCGCATCGCGGCCACGGTGACGGCCTATACGCCAAGCCCCCGGGAAAACGGCGGTCCGGGCACCAAATCCGGCACCGCCATCGGGACGCGCATCCGGCCGGGGATCGTGGCCGTGTCGCGGGATCTGCTGCGTTCGGGCTGGAGTTTCGGCGACAAAGTCCACATCGAGGGCCTGGGCGTTTTTACCATCGAAGACACCATGCACCAACGCTATCGCCACAGCATCGACGTGGCTGTGCCCAATATGGCTGCGGCTGAAAAGATCGGCAAACGCCGCGATATCGTGGTGACGCTGTTGGAAACCGATTCCAGGCCTGGGATTTGAAAAGGCGGGGGCCGCAGCGCTTCGAGGCTTACGTCTTGATGACCACGACCAGGGTCACGTCGTCTTCCGAACGGCGATCGCCGCGAAAGGCGGCCAGATCGGCCAGCACTGCCGCCACAACCCCGGCAGCGGACAGCCCGGCCGCCCGGCGGATGGCCTCGCGAAAGCGCACCTTGCCATACATCTCTCCGGCCGCATTGCGGGCTTCCCAGATGCCGTCGGTGCCAAGGACCAGCACCAGGCCCGGAGTGGCAAAGGGCATGACGTACTCGGCGTAGGCGTACTCCGGTTCGATGCCAAGGGGCAGGCCGGCGCCCGGCCATTCCTGGAAGGCGTCGCGGCCCGGGTCGTAGAGCAGGGCCGGATCGTGGCCGGCCCGGACGTAGCAGGCCTCACCGGCGTCGGGTCGGATTTCCAGGGCCAGCAAGGTCATGAACCGGCCTGAATCGGCCACGTCGCGGCACAGCAGCCGGTTGGCCCGGCGCACCCGGCCGGACGGGGTCTCGCTGTCCTCGGTGGCCAGCAGCAGCGCCCGGGCCGTGGCCATGAGCAACGCCGAAGGCACGCCGTGCCCGGTGACGTCGCCGACCGCCGTGTCCAGACTGATCGAGCCGTCCCGGAAAACCGCCCGATAATCGAAGTAGTCCCCGCCTGTTTCGTCGCACGACAAGGACACCCCGGCCACGTCCAGGCCCGGAATCTCCGGCGGCGCGGCCGGCAAGAGGTTTTGCTGCACCTCCTGGGCCAGTTCCATGGAGCGTTGCAGGCGCACATGGTCGGCCAGGACCGGCACGGTCTCGTTAAAGGCGTCTATGAGCGACTGGCGCTCGTCGCCCAGGCGCTCGTCCAGGCGGACGGTGAAATCGCCGCTGCCCAGGCGCTTCCAGGCGTCAATCATGGTCATGAGCGGCCGGATGAAGGTGCGGGTGCTGAAAAAGGCGGCCAGGGCCACGGCGAGAAGGACGACGGCCATGGCTCCGCCGGAAAGGCGCACGATCTGGTTGGTGGCGGCCAGGATCTCCCGGCCGGTCTGGTCCGCCAGGGGAGTCAGCATGGACTTGGGCACGATGATGACCAGGGAGGCGTCCTGGAGCAGCCGGGCAAAGGCCCAAAACGACGGCTCGTCGCCGTAGGGCAGGTCGGCCACGCCGGAGCGGCTGTGTTCCAGGGAGGCCAGCAGCGCGGCGAAGGCGGTCGTGTCGCTGGAGGTCAGGCTCTCGAAATTGACCGCGCTTTTCCAGTCCCGGCCGTGGTCGTCTCCCGACTGCCTGGCCCAGACGTACAGGGACGCCTTGCCGGTTTTGGGGTCGTGGACCGGGGCCACCAGAAAGGCGCGCATGGCCTCGGACCATTGGGAGGCGATTTCCTGCTCCTGGAGCATCCGGTCCAGCGGCACGTCCAGGCTGGCCACGCCGGCAAACGTTCCTCCCGGGGCAATGAGCGGCCGCGACAGGGTCAGGGTCAGTTTGCCAGTGGCCGCGTCCACGGCCGGATCGTTCCAGATGACGCCCGGAGAACCGGGTTTCCTGGGGTTAAAGGCCGCCTTGGCCGCCTGATACCAGGGGCGTTGCCGGGGATCGTAGTCGGCCGGCAGACTGGAGCGGCCCGGGAAGGTGACGTAGGTTCCGTCTTCCAGGGCGACGGCGGCAAAGAGCACGATGTCGCCGAGTTCCTCGCGAAGGAGGGTGATGGTGGGGGCCAGGGCGGCCAGCCGCCCGATGCGGTCGACATTGGGCCTCGCGCCGGTCGGCAGGTAGAGGCCGGGTCGGGAGGCGTCGGCCGCGGCCGGGGCCTGGGCCAGGGGCGGGGCGTAGAGAATCCGTTCGGCCTCGGCGGCGGCCATGGCCAGACTGAAGTCCAGGGCGCTTTTGGAGCGGCGGATGATCAGGGAGAAATCTTCGGCGGTCTGGCGCAGCTCGTTTTTGACCACGTCTTCCATGACCGCGCGGCCCTCATTGGCAATGGCCCGGCCGAGCTTTTCCACATGGTTGCGGTTAAAGCCCGTCAGCACTACCATGGGCGCCAGACTGAAGGCGAGCAGGACCAGAAAGAATTTCCACCGCAGCCGCATACGTCCCTCCGTACCCCACCCTACGGAAGGGGGCCTCCGGCCGCAAGGCCTGGGATTGCCGGACGGCGTCTTCCGGCTTCCGGCCGCCGCGCTCCTGGCTGCCGACTTGACTTGCTGCGGCTCTTCGGCAAGGATTTGACCATACGGCGCACCGTTTGCCATCCGCGCCGCCTGGAGAAAACGGCATGTTCGTAGCCGACCTCATGACCAGCCAGTTGCGATGTCTCAAGGAAACAGATTGTCTGGCCGACGCCTTGGCCGCCATGCAGGAGCTTTTCATCCGCCATGTTCCGGTGGTGGACGACGAGGGCCGGCTGTCGGGACTGGTCACCCAACGGGATCTCCTGTCATTGGAACATAAAAAAGACCCCGGCACGCCGCTGCGTGAGATCATGCGCACCGATGTGGCCACGGTGACCCCGGACACGGCCCTGCGCACAGCGGCGGAATCCATGATTTTTAACAAGTACGGTTGCCTGCCTGTTGTTTCAGACGGGGAGTTGGTCGGCATCATCACCGAAACCGACTTTCTCAAGCTCGCCATCTTCCCCATCGCCCCCCGGCGTGCGGGCTGAGGCGTTGGACAAGGACAGCACCATGCGCTTTGCCGTCATCCGCCTTTTCGTCCTGCTCCTGCTCCTTTCCGCCTGGCCCGCCGCTGCCGGCCAGTCCGTGGGCCTTGGCCAGTACAAGGCGCTGCGCAACGACTTCGTCAAGGTCACGGACATCAAGGAACGGGAGCGGTTCGAGGAACGCTATCAGGAAATCGGCGGCAAGGTGACCTTGCAGAAAGTGCCGTACAAGGAAGTGATGCTGACGGCGGAACTGATCCAGAAACCGCCAAGCAGCATGGACACCATGTTCGTGGCCGACGCCGCCCAGCCGGATCTCAAGATATGCATGGTTCCCTTTGACGCGACCGGCAAGGCCCTCGATGAATCCTGCGAGGCCTTTAAATTCCAGAGTTTCGTTCGGGGCAATATTGGCACGGCCAGCTTCCGTCTGGACGGCAACACCGCCCGCTATGAGTTTCACATGATCCAGCGCCAGGGCGAAAAAGGCTCGGCCATCAAGCTCTGGGTTCCCACCAACTGATCTTGCGCAATCCTCCTGGATGTTTTTGTGATCAAGGTAATTGTTGCGCCCTGCAACATCCTTGCGTAGGCTGCATCCACCTGAAATAATGGATGCTGCCTTGCGTCCCGGAGGCGAGGCAGCGCCAGAGACAGGGGGGGACCCATGACGCAGCCCCGCATCCTGATTGTCGAACGGAACCACGCCTCGGCTTCGGCCATGGCCCGGCTTCTGGGCGAGAACGGCTACCAACCCCTCGGGCCGGCCTTCACCTGCCGCGAGGCGTTGGAAACGGCCGAGTCGTTGCGACCGGACGTGGCCGTCATGGACATGCTGCTGACCGGAGCCTGCGACGGGGTGGATGCGGCGACACTGCTGCGCGACGGCCACGGCATCCCGGTCATCCTGCTGACCCCTTCAAGCGATCCCGCCATTCTGGCCCGGGCCAAAAAGGCCCTGCCCTGCTGCTGCCTGCCCCTGCCCATCGACAGTCAGGCCCTGATCCTGGCCATTGAGAGCACGCTGGCCCGCACGCGGGCCGAAGAAGCCCTGCGCCAGAGCGAAGCCGAAAGCCGGGCCATCTTCGCTGTCGCGCCAACCGCCCTGTGCCTGCTTGACGACCAATATCGAGTCCTGGACATCAACCCCGCCGCTGCCCGGCTCTTTGGGCACTGTCCTGAGACGTTGCGGGGCAGACCTGTCCAGGAGGTGTTTCCCGCGCGGGATTGGGGGACGTTGTTGCCGCTGCTTGACGCAGCCCTCAACAGCGAAGCCGGCCGGGTCCGTATCCGCTGTCTGCGCCCGGAAGGCGGGGAATTTCCGGCCGCAGTGACGGCCACCCCCCTGCCTGGGGCGGCCTGCGGTCCGCGCGTGCTGCTCGAAGTGCGGCCCTGCCAGAGCCCTGGTTCGCGCCTGGAACATCCCGAGACCGATCTGGCCTTGTCGGCTGAAGGCTTTCTGGTCATCGACGCCGAGGACCGGCTGCGCGAGGTCAATGCGGCCTGCGCCCGCATGCTCGGGCTGGCCGGCATCCCGGAAGGCGGCGCGGCCCTGGACGCGGTCTTGCCCGGAGATCTGGCCGCCTCGCTGTGCCGGGACGCCTCCCGGGTCATTGCCTGGAACGAGCCGGTGAAAAAGGAAACGACAGTCGCCATTAACGGCGCGGACAAGACGCTGCTTGTTTCGCTGTTTCCCATGGGCCTGGATGAATCCCGGCGTCTGGCCGGCGGCATTGTGACCGACATCACCGACCGCAAGCAGCTGGAAAGCCAGCTGGCCCACATGGCCTTCCACGATCCCCTGACCGGCCTGCCCAACCGCAGCCTGTGCCTGGACCGCATCCGCCAGGCCCTGGAGCGGTCCAAGCGGCGCGACAACTACCAGTACGCCGTCATTTTTCTCGATCTCGACCGCTTCAAGATCATAAACGACAGCCTGGGCCACCATATGGGCGACCGGCTGCTGGAGTTCGTGTCCCGGCGGCTGCGGGACTGCGTGCGAAGCCTGGACACCGTGTCCCGCCTGGGCGGCGACGAGTTCGTTGTCTTGCTGGAGGAGACCGGCTCGTATCGGGAGGTGGTGCGCATTGTGAAGCGCATCCGCGACGCCATGAACGAGGTGTTCCCGCTGTCGGGCCACGACGTGCACGTCACGGCCTCCATGGGCATCGTGGTCAGCCCGGCCATCTACGACAAGCCCGAGGAGCTGCTCCGAAACGCCAATATTGCCCTGCACCGGGCCAAGGGCGAAGGGCGCAACCGCTTCAAGGTCTTCAACACCCGCATGCTCGAAGACGCCATCCGGCTCATGGACCTGGAAAACGATCTGCGTCTGGCGCTTAAGCGCGGGGAATTCTTCCTGGACTACCAGCCCATCCTGGCCTTGAGCGATCGGCGCATGACCGGTTTCGAGGCGCTGGTGCGCTGGCGGCGGCCGGGCCAGGGCGTGTCCCCGCCTGGGGATTTCATCCCCGTGGCCGAGGATACCGGACTGATCGTGCCCCTTGGGTTGTGGGTGCTGACCGAGGCCTGCACGACCATGGCCTCGTGGCACGCCCGGTTTCCCGAGACGCTCGGCATGTCCATGAGTGTGAATCTCTCGGCCAAGCAGCTGGCCCAGGCCTCGCTGGTCGATGACGTGGAGCGGATTTTGCGGACCACCGGCATGGACCCCCGGGCGCTTAAGCTTGAGATCACCGAAACGGTCATCATGGACAACCCGGAAGTGTCGATTCTGCGCCTCAAACGCCTCAAAGCCCTGGGCGTGCGTCTGTCGGTCGATGATTTCGGCACAGGCTATTCGTCGCTGTCCTACCTGCAACGCTTCCCCATCGATACCCTCAAGGTGGACCGGGCCTTTGTCAGCGACATCGAGTGCAACGAGAATCGCAAGATCGTCGGCGCGGTGGTGGCCCTGGCCCACAGCCTGGGCCTTGATGTCGTGGCCGAGGGCGTGGAGCTTGAGACCCAGTCCGACGTGTTGCACGGTTTTGCCTGCGAAGCCGGCCAGGGGTTCCTGTTTTCGCGGCCGGTGTGCCGGGAGGACGTGGAGCGGATGTTCGCCCAGGGGACGTGAGCCGGGCGGGGCGGCCGGGGCAAGCCAGTGCCGGCCGGGATGTCTTGGAACTGTCGTCACTCCGGCAAGAGTCTGCAGAATAGAAAGACAATTGTTTCATCTCAAGCGTTTCGTGGTTGTCGGCTCACTTGGACTTCTCCCCGTATTGTAGAGTGAGGCCCATGTCTTTGGATGTGTGCCGTTTTGCTTGGGTCGGTGAAATATTTCGGCCCAAGAACGTTCTTTTTTGAGGCATTGCGACCAATCTTGCGGCTAGAAATGAAGTCATGCCCCGGGCGCCTCTGTCGAAATATTCTTGGAATACAATAAATCGTCGGTTATTATGGACCAAATGAATGCCAAGCAAGCCTGCGGGCAATAGTAAATATGCTTGTTGGTTGTTCGTCTGGTGTGGTAGTGTGGAACTGCTCGCCAAGGGGGCGATGCGTTCCCGATAGCGGCAGTGCTGTCAGTCAAGGGCGCGTTTCCTGTCGGGGCGCTCCTTGATGTGCCTTGCTCCACGTTACGTATTCAAGGCCAAGAGGTTGTTACAGGGTTTCCGTTTCCCGTTGCGGTGCTTGGCGAATATCAAACGGCGCTCTGCAAAGAGAGAGCATAGTTTGGCTGCTTGGTGATGTATGATAAGAAAAATATACACAACAAGTTTGAAGCCTGGAATGTATGTTATTTCGACGGGGTTGTCGCAATCAGAGCATCCCCATGTTTTTTCTGAAGAGGGAGAGGTTGTCGATGCGGCACAGATTGATAGGATTTTGTCGGATGGGTATCTCGATGTTTTTATAGATTCTAACAAGGGGAAATATTTCGTTGAATTCCCCGAAAAGAAAAGATTAATAGAACGCACATATGATATTGTTTCTGCCAAGGAAGAGTGTCGGATTCACGGCGTGAGAAGCTTGAAGGCCATCAAAAAAGATATTGATGAAGCAAAAATAGTTTACAGCAATTCCATAGTTTATGTGAGAAGTTTTCTAGATGATTTAAAGGAAAGGCAAAAGATCAATATTGAGCGCTCTGAGGCCTGCATCAATGAAGTATTTGGGAATATATGCAACAATATTGACAGCCTGACGTTTATATCCAAGCTGAAAACGCATGACGCCTATACGTATACGCACAACCTGAATGTATCAATTTTCTCAATTGCGTTTGCAACATGCCTTGGCCTGGGCGCGGAAAATATCAAGATCATAGGCCTGGCCGGTTTGTTTCATGATATTGGCAAGATGATGATTGATCAGGATATCTTGAATAAACCGGGCAAGCTTACGGTGTCGGAATTTGAAGAAATGAAAAAACACCCCGCGATCGGGTATAGTCTTCTGCAGGCTGACCATCGCCACCAGACCGATGTCTGTAAGGCGACGTTGCAGCACCATGAAAAATATTCCGGAGGCGGATATCCTGACGATCTAAAGTTTTCTGAAATATCCAACCAAGCCATGCTTATCAGTATCGTTGATGTCTTTGACGCGCTGACGAGTGACAGGATCTACAAGCCGCGAATTGATCTCCATAGAGCCCTGGGAATTTTGTTCAACCTCAAAAAAACATCTCTAAATCCTGTTCTTGTTGACAAATTTATAAAATTCCTCGGTGTTTATCCTGTTGGTTCAATTGTTGAATTGGCAAATGGAAAGCGTGCGATCGTTTTTGAACAAAATAATTTGAACCTATTGCGGCCTAAAGTGCGTATTGTCATGGATAAAAATAACAAATACTGCTCGGCTGAAGACGTAGATCTTCTTGATAAAGACCACATTGATGATAAAAATTTCGAAATTGTTGAGACAATACGGGTAGAAGATTGCCGCATAAATGTTATGAGCTATCTGTACTAGTAGGCCATTGCCCAATACTGCTAGGCAAAGCGGCTCATGCCGGCTGCGATAAGCCCATTCCCGCCATGTACAAGAACTTTCCGAAGATGATCCTGCCTGTATGGGCGCACGCTTCACCGACGGCGTCTTCTTGCCCGTGTTCGGCCTGGGTGTTCATGACGATGGGGCCGTACCTGGCGATGGGCTCGCCAAGCGGTTTCCCGCTGAAGCGCACGATGCGCAATGCTCTGTCCAAAGCGACTATTTCCACCGTTTGCCCGCTGCGTTCGTAGAGCACGGTGGTTTCGGGGCCACAGCGACAGTCCCTGTCCACATCCACCCAGCCCGCGCCCACCATCTCGAAGGCCAAGGCGTCACGGCGGTCGTCAAAATAGCCGTGCCCATCCAAAATGTAGGCGACGACCGTGTCGTTTCGCATTCCTATGGCGTCGACCGGTTTCCTGGCCTTGGCCAATGCTGTGCACCTGCCCTGCGCCCCGGGCAGCCCTGGATTATTGCGGGGAGCCCCGGCTGGGCTGTTCCCCTGGCTCCGGGGCCTTGCTCGCGGGGCGTTGCCTGCTTCCGGGAGGGATCGTTTCGGGTGAAGGCCTTCATTTCCGGTGGGTTAGGCCGTCGGCTGATCACCAACACAATTTTCATCGCGAATATATTGAGCTTTTCCGCAGTTGCTTGAACTTACAGCATTTTTTTTGCAGTCGGCTCAAAAAAAGCACTAGACACAGTTACTGCCCGGACCTATATGTTAGCTGTGTCCCTAGTGAAGGTTGTTTGCAACCTCAACGGAGGCGATGCCATTGGGTGAATCAGAAGTCGGACAGTTTTCCTCGCAGTAGAGCACTTGCAGGCCAGATAAAAACTTGATCCTGGCAAACTCCACGTGTGGTAAACACTCGCTCTACAGTTTTAGTCGAGGCCACCGCAATAACCCATTAGTCATTTTTACATCGCAACATTACTGGCCCCGGCTTGTACCGCCGGGGCCTTTCTTTTTTGCATCTCTATGACGAGCGGGGCCGCACTCGCTGCCGCTGTCGTCGAAATACCCCACGAAGCGCATCTGAAAATACCGGCCCGGAGGCGTCGAAGGGCGGCCCTGGGTCAGCGAAGAGTCCGGGCACGGCTTTTCGACAAAAGCGCCAGCCCCGGACGTTCCGGGCAGCAACTGGAGACGATCGTCGAAGGTGCCTCGGCGGGGCCGGAGAATCTTTTTCCAGGGTCGGGCAAAGGGCGCTCAGGTTTTCCGCCAAAAGGCCATCATGAAGGGGACGGGAAATCTGTCGAAAACCCCGGATGCGGTGTGGGCGCTGCAGCCAGCTGACTTGACCGCATCCGGGGTCTTTGGACGAAAACGGCGCGTTATTGGTTGGTCAGCAACAGGAATTCCGGAGCCATGGCGTTGGGCATGGACGCGGGGTAGGTCTGGGCCGCGCACACGGTGTAGTCCATGGGGCCGGTCGCTCCGGTCAGGCCTGCGCCGTTCCAGACGCAATAGTTGAAGGTCCGATTGGGGATGCTCGCGTTGGGGAAGCCCAGGATGACGTCCGGCACGACATAGAACTGGGCCTTGGGGGTCGCATCCGTGGTCAGGCACTCGTGATAGGAGGCATAGGTCCCGGCGTTGTCGGCCACGCAATTGCCGGCGGAAGCGCTGTAGGCCCATTTCTGCGACGGCAGGATGGGGTCGCCGCCGTCCGGGCAAAACGTCACCTGATAGTCCGGAAGCGCTGCGTCAGGGGCGCTGCGGTCGGTGTTCCAGGCGACGCCGAAACCGCCCTGGGCGTCGTCATAGGACCAGGTGTAGGCAAGGTATCGCGTCTCCTTGAGCGTCCTGACGTAGTTTGTGTAAACCACGGACAAATTGCGGTAGTTGCCCATGATGCCCTTGGAGCATTGCGCGCCCCGGCAGCCTGGATAGGTGCAGGTGCATTCCGTACTGCTGTCGACGCAGATGGGTTGGTTGCCGTGATTGGAGCAACCGTACCAGTCCACGGTGTTGGGCGGGAGCTTGTCCTTGGGAGGCGTTACCGAGGTGTCGGCATCGGCGTTTTGGGCCATGATCTGAGGGTTGGGAGGATTGCCGATGCTGTTGCTGGTCAGCCAGAATTTCGGATGGCTGCAACTCAGAAAGAACGACTTGGACTGGTTGTCGAGGGGATCGACCTTGGTCATCATGGTGGTCATGCTGATGCCGCTTTTGTAGGCCGGGTTGTTGAGCAGCGCATAGGTCGACGGGTATATGGTCTTGTCTTCGCTGACCAAACCAATAGTTTGCGGTTTGTCCCCGTTGTATCCGTATTCCTTGGCGCAACTGGCCAGATCCAGCATGCTGGTGTCGATGGCGGATCGATCGCCGTATTGGAAATCGGTGTGATTGGCGTTTGTTACGTTAAAATAGACCGGCAACGTGTAGCCGTTGACTGCCGAGACGTCGATGGAGTCTTGCGGGGCGATTGGATAGTATTGGCCGGGCTGGCTCGGAATGGGCGCGCCAGGGTTTCCATTGCACAGCCCGGTGTTCGTGACGTAGGCGCAGCCGGCCGTGATCTCGGGAATGGTATGACTTGTGGTGTCCTGAAAGTTGATGAGGCATTGGCCGTCGAGGCCGGTGCTGCCCTCGGGACACCCGTAGGCCAGCACCATGTTGCCGCTGACCGCGCCGGCCAGGGGGAGGTTGAAGGTGGCGGTCTGGCCTGCCGGAATCCGCGTGCTGCTGTAGACGATGCCGCTGATGGTGGTCGTCGGGCCAAACGTGGTTCCCCATTGCGTGACCGGCATGCTGCCGGCTTGTCCGGCGTTGAAGACAAGCACCCCGTCCCGGGCGCAATTGTTTTTGACGTGGAACCGCGGCCGCGTCTGACCGTATGCGTCGCCGGCCAGGATGACGCAGCAGCCCAGGAGGCATGTCGACAGCATGACAATTTTGCACAGCCACTGCCGCAATGCATGCAATATCCTGACATCATTTGCCAACATTGGGATGGACGTTCTCACGACGACCTCCATATGTAAGACTGTTGCAATATCAGTTTGTTACACACGCCAATGGAACCATAAAATTTGTTTATTTTTTTACTCTTTCTGATGCGCAGCTGTCAAGCAGCGTACGCAACATGGGCCAAATAGACGGAATGAAGGGCAGGGGGAGCGAAAAGGTACACCCCGTACACTGGTTATTTTGGAATAACCGTGCATGTCTTTGCCAGTCGGTCGTTTCCAAGAACACCTTGGCAGGGACGCCAAAGAGTCTTTGCCTGCCTGATGGCAGCATGGTGGTTTGTTGGCCGCAGGGATACGCCTGTCTCTTGGCAGGAACCAGTGAAGGCCATATTGTTTTACCGCTTCCGAAGCGATCGTTCAAAAGTCGAAACAGTATGGCATTCAAGGGGCTATGGGGGCTATCTCCCGTTTTTTTCGCCACAAAACATGCCCGGGGAGGGCAAAAAGTCGGGAGTCCTTTCGCATTGGGAACAACGTGCCACTGCAGACTTCTGGAGCGAGGCCTGGCAGGCGGGCGGTGCTCGTCCAACACCTTGAGGAGTCGCACCCTTTGCTGTGGGAAAATCCATTGACGACACCATCAAAGAGGCCGATGCGTTCCTGTATCCCGGAAGGCAGGGGACGCACAACGGCGCCGCCTCGCAGTCGTCATGAGCCCTACCGGAACGGTCTGTGACGGCGAGGCCCGACCCCGCGTCTGGTCATGGTACAAAATTTGGCCTGCATTGTTGCCGACAACCGTGGCCGCAACGGCCGCCAAGGAGCGTTTATGCGACGTGTTGCCCTGGCCCTGGGGGTGCTTTTCACCATTCTGTCGTTTTCCGCCCTGGCCGCGCCCCTGCCCCCTGGCCAACCCTCGGTCCGCTACGAACACCTTGGCGAGTACAGCGTCGAGCGGCTCAATACGATCCTGACCGGGGAACTGGCGGACTTCAGTGCCTTCAAGATCAGCTATCCGCCGGCGAAAAATGCCGTCAGCCTCTACAAGGTCATTTATGAAACCGTGATCCCGGAACTGGGCAACAGACCGACGACGGCGAGCGGCCTGATTGCCGTGCCGCAGACGGCCCAAAAGACCCTGCCGGTCGTTTCCTACCAGCACGGCACCGTGTTCACGAAAACGGCCGTGCCCTCGCATCCCGAGGAGTCCATGGAAACGCGGCTCATGATCGCCCGGTTCGCCGGGCAGGGGTATATTGTCATCGGCGCAGACTACGTCGGCAAAGGCGATTCCCCGGAGCCGGACAGCTACATGGTCAGGGACGTCACGGCGCAAGCCTGTCTGGACATGCTGTTCGCGTCCCGCGTGGTCTGTTCGGACCTGGGACTCACGCAGCAAGGCCTTTTTCTCAGCGGTTGGTCCCAGGGGGCCTGGGCCACGATGCAGTTTCGCCACAAGCTCGAAATTCTGGATATTCCGGTCAAGGCCGCAGCCACGGCCAGCACGCCAAGCGATCTGTATCTGTTGCTGACCCGCTGGCTCAACAACCCGACGTCGCTGGACGCCGCCTGGCTTCCAGGCACGCCGCTGCTGTTTATTTTTGCCTACGAACACTACTACGATCTGCCGGGCCTGAGCCGGGCGGCCATCAAGGATGTGTATTGGCAGACCGCCAAGGACCTTTATGCGAACAAGATCGACTGGGAGCAGGCTTCCAAGACGTTGCCCGGAACGGTCGGGGCGTTGCTGCGGCCGGAATTTGCCGCCGAAAGCTCCATGAGCGACAGCCGGTTCTACCGCCGGCTCCAGGACAATCAGGCCTACCGCTGGCGGTACAGGACGCCCAGCCGCTATTATTACGGCAAGATCGACGAAGTCATGCCCCCCTACGTGGCCACGCTTCCGGTGGACTATGCCCAGGCGGTCGGCGCAGCTCCGGCCGAGGCCGTGTACGCCGGGGACCGCGCCGACCATAGGGGGACGTTTCTCTTTGGCGTCCTCGACCAGAAGGACTGGTTCGACAGCCTAAACGCCCAATAGCGCAAGACAAAAGGCCAAGCCCCGCCGGTCTGCCGTCTCAGGCCGTCAACCCGCGCGCTTCAGGCCATGGGCTCTTCAGCCAGGGCCAGCAGCATGGCCCTGGCCTCGGCATTGTCGGGGAACAGGCGCAGTTCCTCCGTGAGCGCTTCCCGGGCCGATGCGCGTTCGTCCAGGGCAAGGAAGGCCAGGGCGCGCAGGAACTCGAGGTTGTTGACCGGAACCTGCAAGGCTTTGGCTGCGCCGGTCAGGGCCAGGGCGGCCTGGAAGGCGTCGGCCTGGAGCAAGGCCTTGGTGACGGGCGTGATGTCTCCGAGCAGCCGGCGCACCGCATCTTCCGGAACCGACCCCAGGAAGGCCAGGCGTTCCAATTTTTGCGTCAGCACAGCGGCCTTGGCGGTAACGAATTCCGGCGATGGCCGCGCAGCAAAGAGGGCCGTTTGGCTTTCGCCCGGAGAAGCAACCAGGCGTTCCCGGATCAGGGCGTCGAAATCCCTGGCGCGCGCCCGGATGGAATGCTGTTTTCTGCAGCGCGCAAGGCCCCTGGCCGCGATTTCCAGACGTTGGTCCTCGTGCTTGAGGTAATAGTCGATTTTCTCCAGCAGCTCACGGTCGTCGGCATAGGTCTCGATCTCGCGGCCCGGCTGGAAATACTCCTCGACATTGTCAAAATGCTCGGTCAGCAGGAAGGCCCCCACGCCGGTTGTCTCGAAGATCCGCATGTTGGCGGTTTGGCGGCCGGCCAGATCGTGCGCCGCGCCATCGGGGCCAAGCAGGCCGATGTCGCCCCGGGCGTCAAACACGATGCGCCCGGAGCGCAAGGCCCGGTACATGTCCAGGCCGAAGCAGGGACCGGTATTGGCGGCCCGCAACAGCGGCGTTGCCGCCTCCAGGTGGCCGGAAAGGTTCAGGCGCAGCCCAAAGCGTCCCTGGGCGCAGCCATTGGCCAACAGATGGAGGCGGGCGTTGCGGCTGCGGTACTGGCTGGCGTTTATTTGGCCGCAGAAGCACACGTCGTGGGTAGGCTCCTGGTCTTTCACGGCGGCCAACAGGGATTCCGGAAAGCCGGGGTGGAAATGGGCGGCGTCGCGCGCTCCCATTGCCAGGGCCTTGTCCCGCAGTCCCGCCAGGTTGGACAGGATCAGGTCGAATTCCGTGGCGTCCCAGGTATGGGGGATGTTGGCCGCGCGCCAGCCCACCACCAGCCGGGGCCGGGGCGAAAGTTTGCGCACGAAGCCCGCGTCAAAGGTGATCGGGTCGGATAAATACAGCACGTCCGGGGCAAAGGCCTCCACCTGGGCCAGGAGAATGTCCTCCTGGGAAGGACCCCGTCTGTGGTCGGCCAGACCCTGCTCAAAGGCCCAGGCATGTTGGGCGGCCAGATTGTTGGCCACCACCAGCTGGGCCTCGTAGCCGAGAGGCCCCAGGTGTTCGGCCAGCAGATGCACGGCGCTAAATCCGTCGCTGCGCAGGGCCGCGACCTGTTCGGCATAGGGAGCGTACGCCAGGCCTGGGCGTCGGGAATAAAAGGCATGGAGATAGTCGGCGTAAAACGTGTGCACCTGCATCAGGCGCAACGGGCGCGGCGCCTGCGGCGCCTCCGGCATTGGTTCCGGGGCCGGGCGGGGCGGCGTCGTTGTCGCGCAGTGGACTGACCGGGGCGCGGCGGCCGGCCGGCGCACCTCGAAGTCGAAGCTGCCGTCCCAGGCCAGCATGGTGTTGCATTGGTCGGCGCGCAGCCAGATCAGGGCCGAGAAGGCTTTTTCCCGGTCTGTCCTGGGGTTGATGTGCATGTTCATGAGGATGTCCACGCCAAAGCCGGCCAGATCCCGCGCTTCATACTCCGTAAAAACCAGCGTCTCCCCCAGGCGCTCCACATGCCAGCGGTGGTTGGAGACGCGGGCGCTGCCCATCAGGGTGTCCTTGCCCTTGGTGGGAGTCTCGATATAGCCGCGTTTGGCGATGCGCATCAGTTCCCGACAGGCGGCGGTCGGATCGCTGACATGCTCCAACACGTGGGAACAGTAGACGAAGTCGAACTGTTTGTCGGCGAAGCCGGTGTTTTCCACCCGGACTTCGTAGGCCGGCTTGCCGTCCACGTGGCGAAAGGCTGCTCCGGCCCGACCGACCTGGCCGTCGGTCAGGGAAATGTCGGCCAGGTGCGTGGACAGGGGGAATGGCATGTGCCCGCTGCCGATATCGAGCACAGTGTCGCCCGGGGCAATGGCAAAGTCGAAAAAGCGCGACTGGTACAAGGTGTACCGGGTGGGCGGATCGATTTCGCGCATGCGGTCATAGGCCTCGGCCAGCAAGGGCACGGCGTACCCGGGATGGGCCTGGGCGAGCTGGTCATAGACGTCCAGGGCCATTTCCCGCCGGTTGCGGCTCCACAGGGTCCGGGCCAGACCGAGTCCCCGGCCCGGGTCGGCCAGGGCCTCGGCCGGACACGGGAAAGGCGTCCTGCACTGCATCTTGGCGTGTTCCACCCCATCCTCCTTGCGGTCCGTCTTATCCCAGGCAATTGCCGGGCCTGTCGTACCCGGCGCGGGCCAGGAAGCAGTCGGCGAAAAATTTCACGCCCCAGTTGGGGATCTGATAGGCGCAGTAGCCGCCGCCGACGGGGGTGCTGCCGGGCAGGCCGCCGTCCAGGGCCGGATCTCCCGTACCCAGGAACTGGGTGCGCTTGCACTGGGTCACCAGTGCGTCGGCCGCGCTGCGACAGGCCGGATCGCGCCCCAGCGCGTCCATGATCAGGAGAAAATGGGCCAGCTGGGCGTTGCCAGTCACCGCACTCCAGCAATCCGCACTCTGCCAACCGGGACCGAAGGTCCCGGGCAGGCCGCGAAGGCGCTCCAGCGATCCATCCGCGCTCATGGCTTCCACGCGCCGGCATAGATGCGCCGCAGCCTGGTCGAGCAGCGCCAGGGTCGGCTCACGGTCCAACGGCGCGTCCTTGGTCCGCAGGGCCTGGGCCAGCCCCACCAGCGCGTAACCGATCAAATGCGTCCAGGGCTTGTCCGGCGCGCTGAGGCTGTTTTGGGCGAACCAGCCATCCGGATGCGCTTGAAGCAGCGCCCAGTGCAGCGCCTTGGCCGCCCCGTCGCGGAAGCGTCGTTCGCCGCAGGCATCGAAAAGTTCCAACAGCGCCCAGGCCACCCGCATTTTATACGCCCGCGGCCCCTGGTACACGTAGCGCCGCCATGCGCCGTCCGGATCCTGGTTCCTGAGGACAAAGTCCCCCGCGCGCACGGCTGCGTCCAGAAACTCCCGCTCCTGGGTCGCGTTCCACAAGGCCAGCCAGCCAAGCATCACCTGTCCGGTATTAAAGACCCGGGGCTTGGGCAGGACCACGCCAACGGGTTCGCCGGCGCCGCCGCCTGGGGACTGAATGTCGATTTCCCACAACCCCATGTCGCGCGCGGCGTCAGTCCAGGCGGCATCGCCGGTCAGGCGGGCGTAGGCCAGGGATGTGGCAATAAAATAGCCGGTGGTTTCCGGGTAGGAGACATCCCAGGCCTGCCGGGTCAGGTGGTAGACAGCGGGCACGCCCCGGTCCCGACTGACGCTGCGGGCGTGCGCCAGCCAGCCCATAGCGGCCTGGAGGTGGGACAAGTCGTCAAGAACCAGGCCCGGCCTGTCGTCCAGGGCGTCGAGCTGTTTTTTGGACAACAAAGGCTGGGCCTTGGCGGCCTTGAATGTGGCCAGGCGGGCTGCGGACTGGCGCAGCCTGTCCAGGGCGGGATTGGCGGGCATGCCCTCCAGAGCCTTTTGAGCCTGTTCCGGCTGCCCGGTTTCCAGGGCGACGGTGGCGGCTGCCTTGCGTGCCTGGACGTCTCCGGGATCAAGGTCCATGGCGGCCAGCACCATCTGCCAGGCCGGCTCATTGCGCCCGGCAGCGGCAAGTTCCCGGGCGCTGTCCAGCAGTCCGGCCTGGGGTTTGCTGGCTTCCATGAAAAACATCTGCTCGGGCCGGTTATCGATGCTCTCCACCTCGGGAATGACGCTTTGGCGGTAGGCGCGCGGCGCAATTTGGGTATAGCCCGCCTCCGCCAGCAAATAAGCGAGGGAATCGGCATCGTAGACATATTTACAGGCCTTCCCATGGGCAGGGAAGCCGTAAAAAAAACCATTGAGCTTGTCGGCAAAAGTCGGCCCGGGGAAACGCGGACTGCCGTCGGCCAGGGTCTGCGCCCAGAAGGACGCATCATTTTCCAGGTAGCTGCGGGCCAGGATGCGCAAATCCTGTACCCCGATTCGCAATATCCCGTTTGGGACCAGGATGCGGAGCACCTCCTGCACGATGGTCAGGGCGCGGGCACGGGTGAAGTAGTTCAGGGCCGAGATGCAGACCACCGTCTGGGCGCAAGCGTCCGGGAAAGGCAGGAGGTCACGTTCCAGATCGATGTTCACGTCCGCGCCCTGGATGTCCACATTCACCCAGCCGGGAAGGCGGACAGAGCCGCTGCACAGGTTGATTTTCATTGGGGCGTGTCCATCCTTCTTCGGCCCGAGAGTCTGCGTCTCGGAGACGGTTGTATGCTCTGACGGCGATGGGGCCGCAAGGCTACGGTGCAGCCCGACGGGAGGATGCGGATCCGAGGCAGGCGCTTGGAGCGCGGGCCTTGTTTCACGCCGTAAGAGCGCCTTTCTTCCGGCAGGGCTAGTAGAGCAGGCACTCCTGGGTGCAAAAGGCGTCCGGACGCCCGTCGAGGACCCGCTGACGGAACTCCCGGTAGCCAGGCGAGAGCCAGATCTCCTCCAGGCTCTGCTCGTAGAGATTCCCAAAACCAGTGGCCCCGTTGTGGTCATAGCAGCAGGCCACGACCCGGCCGTCGAGGTGCACGGTCAGCACGTCGCGCACATTGGGACAGGCCCGCATGGCCTGGCAACGGGCCTGGGGATCCGTGGCGGCCACGCGGGTCAGGCCGGGCAGGCCCGTGGCCTTGAGCATTGAGCCCGGTCGGAGGTACGGGGCCTTGAAACTGGGCGTCAGGCCGATTTCCGCACAGAGCCGGGCAAAGGCCTCTTGTTCGTGCTGATTGTGCTCGAAGACGATGAATTGCGGCGTGATGGTTGCCGGCGTTGCCCGGCCGGCATTGTATTTGGCGAGCCAAAACAGGCCCCGGATGGCTTTGCTCACATCGCCGCGACGGCGATATTTTTCGTAGACGGCCTGGGTGACCCCGTCGATGGAGACAATGATGTCCGAAACGCCGCTTTGGATCAGGTCCTTGGCCGTTGTCTTGTCAAACTGATTGGCATTGGTGCTGATATTGGTGCGGGTGAACTGGCCGGCGTGGCGCAGCATGGCGAAAATATTTTTGTTCAGGAGCGGTTCACCCCACAAGTGCAGGTACAGATACTGTACATAGGGACGGATTTTCTCCGCCAGCGTCAGGTACTGCTCCAGGCGCATCTGGCCGTACTTGCGCTTGACCAGCCCGCCGCCAACGGCGCATTCCGGGCAGCGGAGGTTGCAGCCAAGCACGGTCTCAAGGGTGTATGTCGTGGGGAATTGGGTCATAATTTTGAGAAGCAAATTTTGCGCCACGTGCCGCGCATGCATTCCGGGCAGGGTTGGTCAAGTTTTTGACAAACAACAGGACACCGCTTTCCCCGTGTTCCTGGCCGGGAGGAGGGGGCACTGATCGCACGCCTCCGGGCCGCTGCCGCATGTCGGACGCAGCTAACACCTGTCTGTTGGCTGTGCGTCAAGCGGCCAATGCACCGTGTTGCCCTTTGGCAGTCCCGGACGGCAACAACCACGCGAACGGCGGGTCTAGCCCCGGGACAGCTTCCGGCGCGGCGTGTCAGCGGCAAAGGCATCGATCCAGGGCGACTGTGCCACGCCAATCGTGTCGTAATACCATTTGAGCAAAGAGCAAACCTGAAACAGCGCGCCAAGCGCCTGCGGCTTCAATTTTTTGAGCAAGTGCAGGCTTGTGACCTCACGCAGGGCTTGCTGGGCTTCCTTGGCCATGCCGGCGGCGTCCAGACGCCACAGGGTGTGGGAGCTGTAGCGCAACGGTTCATCGCGCCAGGGGATCTCCGTCCCAAGGACGATGGAGGCATCGGGCCTGGAGCGCAGATGGAGGGCGTGGACCGCATCGGCCAGGGCCGTGACGGCCGCCTGGGCCTTGGGCAGCTCCTGGCGAAGACGCGCCAGGGCGTCCGGGTCGATGTCGTCGTAATGAAAGACCAGTTCGGGTTGGTTGAAGGGGCGAAGGACCCCTCCGGCTCCCCGGCCGATCTGGGCGCGGCAGAAATCGTGGATGGTGAGCCGGTGCTCATGGATGGCCAGACACTCGTCGATGTAAAGCACCATATGGCCGCGCTTGGCCAGCCGATCGCCAAGCTCGATGTCTTCGGCCCCTGTTCCGGGCAAACCTTCGTCAAAGCCGCCCGCCTCGACCACTGCGGATTTATAGATGCCGAGATTGCAGGAATAAAACCCCATGGCTCCGTAAAGGGAATGCGGTTCCATGAGCGGATAGCGAAAGGAGAGATTGGTGTGTTCGAGCAGGCACCCCATGACCGTCTGCTGAAAATCCTCAGGAAAGGAAAATTTGCCCAGCACCGCGATATTGCGGCCGCGCGTCATCTCCAGCACTTCCTCGTGCATGGCCAGACCGCTGGCCGCAAGCAGGGCGTCGTCATTTAAAATAACCAGTTTTTCGGCCTTTGCCTCGGCAATGAGCCGATTCCTGACCTTGCCCGGACCGCTGCGCTCATCCATGCGGAACAGACGCAAGGCATAGGGCGTGCGTTCCCCCTGCAGGCGGGCAAAGGTATCGTCGGCAGAGGCGTCGTCGCCAACCAGGACTTCGTAGTGGTCCGCCGGCAACAGTTGCCGCGACAGGCAACGGAGGTTCTCGACGATGATGTCGGCCCGGTTGCAGGTCGGGATAATGACGGAAAGTTTCAATTGTCCGTTTGGTGACTTGGCAGAATCCGGCATAACGTGGAATTCTCCTCAGAGGACAGCCTGCAGACAGCAATGCTGCAATCATGCCAATCGATAAAATCTCTGGCAGGTTATGGCGCTTTTCTCCGGCAAAAAGCTGTGGCTGGCCGGGCCGATGGCGGCAGGCACGTCGGCGTAAGGCCTGTCCTTGTCATCTAACAGCAGATTCAACGGTCGCATGAACCACTTGTTTTCAAGAGTTTCATGCAGGGAAGGAAACCAAATGATGGCCCCGCGCGCGGACCCGTAGGCCTGACGCAGGAAAATTTCTGGAGTAACCGTGGCAGCACAAACGATCCGTCCCGGAACGGGCAGATCGCGGAGCAACGAGTCAGGCACTGGATGTTGGGCATCGGCGACGATGAGCACTTCCATGTCCCGAAACTTGTCGCCAGTGGCCCGTTCGAGAAAATCCCGCACGCGACGTTCTTGATCAAACGACGGCACTCCCCAGGGAAGCGCCACCGTGAGCAACGGGCTTGGCGGCAAGGCTGCGGCAAATGATCGATACCGCTGGTAACAGTGGTGCCATTCGGCATAAAATGGACGCCAGTCATCCTGATTCCCGCTCTTGGAGCCGCCGTGGAAACGATAGATGGCCAGTAACGCCTCAAGGCCAATGATGCGCTCGCCTTGTCCGGTTGTCCTGAGCCAGAAGTCATAATCCATAGTCAGATGTAAATTTTCATCGAAGTAACCAACAGCGTCAAGTAAACTGCGACGGAAAAAAAGGGCTGGCTGGGGCGGCGGCGTCAGATCGTTCCAATAGCGAATCATCTCTTGGAATCCAATAGTTCGCCCGGGAACGAGCCTGACGTTGTCTGTCCCTTCGTAGATCCACAGGCAACCGCCCAGGGCCATGGTCACGCCGGGAGCGGAAAAGGCGTTGGCGACAGCGGCAAACGCGTTTGGCGTGTAATAGTCGTCGGAATTGATCCAGGCAACGATGTCGCCCCGGGCCAGGGCCAGGGCCTTGTTCAGGGCATGGGTCTGGCCGCGGTCTTTTTCCGAGGTCCATTGCAGATGGGGATAGTGCGCCAGAAGCTCCACGGTGCCGTCCGTGGATCCGCCGTCCATGATGATATGTTCAAACCGGTCCTCGCCCTGGAGCAGCGCGGCCATGATGGTCTCTTCAATGTATTGGGCCTGATTGTACGAGGGCGTGACCACGGAAAAAAGCGGCGTCCCGCAGTCTCCCCGGCCGGCCAGCTCCCGGCTGCGTTGCCGGCAAAAGGTCCGCAAGGCCTCGCGGTTGCCGTACATGTCGGCGAAAAAGTCCTTGCCTGACTGGGGCTGGCGGCCCTCGGGCGCGGTCAGGTTGCGCAGTTCCCCGGCGGGCGACGGCTCGATGCAGCGAACCGTCATCCGGCCGCTGTGTTGCAAGGCTTCCAGGCGGGCGCGGCGTTCCCCGGCGGGGAGCAGGCGGTCGATTGCCTCCCGGGAGGCCGTGGCGGCGTCGGCTGTCCGGCCCTCTCGTTGGAGGCAGGCTCCCAGCGGGGCCAGGATTTGAAAGGGCACGGCGGCGTCGGCAAAACGCCGCCACAGGTCCCACGCGGCGGCGTCGGCGAGGCGGGGGTCGAAGCCTCCCGCCCGACGCCAGAGGGCGGCGCGCCAGAAGGTCCCGGCCTGGGGGATGGACTGCCAGAGCTGCCCGTCGCACAGGCCGGCCGCCGCCACTTCGCGCGGGTAGCGCGTCTCGGGATCGTATTGCTCCACCTCGCCGTTTTCCCGGATAAAAAGCCCCTGGCCCAGGACCCATTCGACATTCGGACACAGGGCGGCAACTTCGGCTACGGCGGCCAACGCGCCGGGGATGAGGAAGGCGTCGGCAGCGAGCCAGCCGACAAAGTCCTCATCCGCCGCCTGTCTGGCCAGCACGTGGTTCAGGGCGTCATACCGGCCGACATCAGGGGCGCTGTCCCAGGAAAAGGCGATGCCGGCGCACCGGATGGGGCTGGCGCCGCTGGCAATATCCTGCTCCCATTGGCGTAGCAGGTCCGGTGTGCCGTCGGTCGAGCCGCCGTCCTCTACGTGGTAGTGGAGATAAAAATGGCCTTTCTGGCTGACAACACTCGAAATGGTGTGCTCGATGAAGGCCCGGTCATTGTGGCACGGTGTGACCAGATGGAGGCGGGGAAGCCGCTTTTCAGGAACCGACACCGACAGGGGGTGCGGGCCTGAAGGGATATGGTGCGGCCGGGGTGCGGCTTGCGGCGTCTGGAACAAGGCATTGCAGGAAAAAATATCGCCGAAATCGGACATTTTTTGTCGGGTCACCGGAAGCACGAATTCGTTGTACGGTTTCTCCGGCAGGGCATACAGGCGCGTCGAATAGATGTCTTCAACCGCTGTAAATGCCGTGACAGGCTCAAAGAACTCCGAAGCGGCGCGATACAGGCGCGCTCCCTCGCCGGCGGAAGAAGTCCCTTCCCGGCGGACATAGTCCAGGCAGTAAAGGGCGTAGGAACCGGGCTTGGCCACCCGCCTCATGTCCTCAAAGACCGAGCGCAGGGCACTCTCCGACTCCGGGCGGCGGTGTCCCGGGCCGGCGATGGAGAAGACAAAATCAAAGGAGGCCGCCGGCAACAGCGGATTGCCGTGGCCCATGGCGTCCGCAAGCATCTTGTAGCCATAGCCCAAGGGCATGGCTGCGGCGCTGCCGCCGACGCCGTCAAAGGCATCAATGCACCAGCACTCGTAGTCCGGGGCCAAGGCGGCCAGCACCCGGGACCGGCCGCCTCCGACCGCCAGGAGGCGTGCGCCGCCCGGCACATTTTGGCGGATGAAGGCGTAACACAGCAATTCCTGCAGGCATGGCATGGCGCTGCGGCGCACATCGATGGGATAGCCATAGAGCTCTTCCGCATAGGCCTGGGCCAATTGGGAAAAATCCCGCCAGGTCGGCCAGGCGAGCGGTCCGAAGGAGCCCGGCCCGACAACGGGGGTCGGGGCCGGGAGGCTGGATTTTTTTCCCCGGACCGCTCCGGGAAAGGGCATGAGCATGCGTGTCTCCTGAGGCGTGAGGCCGGCAATCAGCGCCGCGCTTCCAGCACGCGACGGTACAGGTCGCTGTAGGCCCGGGCCTGGGCCATGAGCGTGAAGCGGGACAGGACGGTTTCCCGGCACTGGAGACGGCAAAGCGCCTGCTGCCTGGCCGGCAGGTCGCGCAGGTCGGCAATGCACCGGGCCAGCGCCTGGGCGTCTCCGGTGGGGGCCAGCCGGCCGGTTGTGCCGTCTTCCACCATGTCAGGAATCCCTCCGGTGGCGAAGCCGGCCACCGGGACGCCGCAGGCCATGGCCTCCAGCACCACGTTTGGCAGATTGTCTTCCAGGGACGGGACAAGCAGGCAGTCCGCCGCGTTGTAGGCCAGGGCCAGTTCCATGGGCGTGCCCAGCCGTCCCAGGTTGAGGCTGCGACAGGGCAGCGCTGCCGGGTCCAGGCCTTCATGCGAACCGAAAGTCAACAGGACGAGCCGGGAAGCGTTGTTGCCGGCGCTGAGCTGGTGCAGGGCGGCGAGCAGTTCGGCCAGGCCTTTGCGGCGCGTGGCCATGGCGTCCGCGCCAAAAATGAGGACAAAGTCCTCAGCCCCGAGACCCAGATGCTGGCGGATCAGGGTGCGCTGCAAGGGCTTGAAAACATCCGTGGGCACGCCGTTGGGGATGACGTGGACGGGTTTTTTGCCAAGAAGACTGCTTTTTTGCACCTCTTGGGCCAGCCAGCGGCTGGGGCAGACAACGGTGATGTCCAGTTCCCGGTAGGCGGCCTTTTTCCGCAGCCATTCCCGACGGGAATGGTCGGCGTCGTCGGAGGAACCCAGCTGGGGGCAGCTGCCGCAATGGCGTTCGAAGCCCCGACAGGAACCGGCGTAGTGGCAGCCGCCGGTTATGGGGTGCATGTCGTGCAGGGTCCACACCAGGGGCCGGCCCTTGAGAAAGGCCGTGTCGCCGCAAATATCCACTGTGCCGCCGATCCAGTGCAGGTGGTGGATGTCCGTCAATTCCATGGCGGGAATATCGGATATGCGCCCGGCAGTCTCGGACCCGGAAAACATTTCAAGATACGGCGGGCGCTGCGGATAGTGGGCCAGCAGGGCCTTGTTGCGCTGGAGAAAGGCCGGCCATTGGGCGTGGATGAGGCTTTGTCCGGTCTCGTCCCGGGTCAGGGCCTGTCCCGGCGCGGCCGGGATGACGGCGACGCCGGGACAGGGCTGGGCGCTCTTGGAGACGTAGAGAAAGGTGTTGGCCGCGATGGCTTGCAAGCCCTGGTGCAGCCGCAGGGCGGCGCTGCCGGCCCCGCCGGTATGCTGCATGCAGTACTGCGCCACCCGCAGGCCCGGCGCGTCCGGCGCGTCCGGTTTGCGGGCCTCCATAAACAGTGAATCCGGCTTGCGGGTCCGGCCGTCGGCTTCGACGTCGAGCTGATAGTCGGCAAAATCGGGAATGTCGGAGACCGACGCGGGAACGACGCGAATATCGGTAAATCCCGTCTCCTCCAACAGCCGGCGCAAGGAAAACCGATCGTACATCCACAGGTGGCACTCGCCGGAACGCCGAAATTGTCCGATTGCCTCGGGCGTGGCCAGGGCGGGATCCGGCGAGGGGGGCAGGTCCTTGGCCGCAGCCATGGCCGGGCGGGCCTCGGCCCCAATGCGGGACAGGACAAAGTCCTGGGCCGGCATCGGTTGCTGCCGCCAAAACTGCAGCATCTCGCCGCCCGAAACATGCCGCGTCAGCTGGTCAACCAGTTCCACCACCATCCAGGCATGCCGGTCTTCGGCTTCCGGCTGGCCGTGTTCCAGCCCGTCCACGGTCGCCAGATAGGCCCGGGCAATGCCTTCCAGGTCTGGCACGGCCAGGCGCAACACGCCTCCCGGCTGCAACACCCGCAAGCATTGCGCCAAAAACAGGGGGGCCGTTCGCTTGGGCAGATGCTCCAGGAGGTGGGAATGATAGACAGCCTGAAAGGTGTTGTCCGGAAACGGAATTTCCCGACCCAGGTCGTAGCCCAACACATCCGGCGGCATCGGGGTGAAATCGATGTTCGTCCACGCCGGGTGGTGCGTGCCGCCGCAGCCGAGATTGAGCAGCCAACGCTTCGTGTTCGCCTCGGGCGGGTGGTGTGGCCGGTGCGGCGTCATTTAGCTGCCTGACCGTTTGGTCCCGGACTTGGCCAGGACGGCGCCCACGCCGCCGGGAATGCGCCGCAAGGCCATGTGCTCCTGCCGCTTGGCAAAAAATTCGGCCAAGGCCTGGTCGCATCCTTCCCAATAGCCGTAGTCATCCACCTGGATCAGGGCGTCTGCGGCCACCAGATCGTAGAGGTTGACCAGGATGTCCCGGGTGGATTCGTACCAGTCCCCATCCATATGCAGCAGGGCCAGACCGGTCATGGTCGGCGCGACGACTGGCAGCGTGTCCTTGAACAAGCCGGGAAACGGGGCAATGAGGTCTTCCACCCCGAGGCGGCGGCAGACTTCGCGCAGGCTGGCCTCGGGCGCGGCGCAGGTGCCGGCTCCCCAGCCCGTGGCATTGGCCTCCTGGCCGGCGTGCAGGTCCTGCGGACTCGGATCGGGCATGCCCGAGAAGGTGTCGAAGCAGTACAGCCGTCTGGGGCGTTGGCTGTACTGTTTGATCGCATAGGCCAGCAGGGCGCTGGTCCCGCCGGCGGCCACGCCGCATTCGGCGAAATCCCCAGGGATATCCCTCTGGCAGGCCCGTTTGGCCAAGTAAAACAACGAGGCCAGGCGGGGCAGGCCGACCATGGTGTACGGCTGAATGATCGGCAGGATTGCGGCCAGATCAGGATCAAGCTCCGGAATGCCGCCCGGCATCCCGGCTTCCAGGGCGGCGAGCATGGCCCGGGCCGGTTCGTTGTCCGGGAAGTACCGCAATTCCTCTTTCAGGGCTTCTTTTGCCGCCAACGGGTTGCCAAGCCCGGCAAAAATTTTGGCCCGCACCAGATCCAGGTCCCGGGTGGCGGTCCGCAGGTTCTTGGCCGCCGCAGCCAGGGCGCCGGCCTGATCGAGCCGTCCGGCTTCTTCCAAAATGCGCAGGGTATCGACCACATCCCCGAGCAGGGCGGTGACCGCCGCAGACGCGCCGAGCCCTCGGCCGGCCAAGCGAAGCAACCGTTCGATCAGGAAGGCTGTTTTGGCGTCATCCGGCAGGGGCCGGGAAGGACTGCTGTCCGGCGAATGCGGCAAAGACGTGGACATGGCGTGGTTCTCTCCTGAAAAACATGGGACTCCGGTCAGGCTTCCGACAACTGGAGCGGCAGGGAAGCCAGCCGCCAGTGCATCAGGCCAAAAAAGCTTAGCAAACGGTATGCCAAGCTAGCGCACCTTGAAAGCCCTGGCAAGAAAGCCCGGACCTGTGGCCCGAATCGCAAAAAGCGGCCCGGGGGCGAAGATTCGCCCCCGGGCCGCCTGCCTGTCTGCGTTTTTGGGGCCGTTAGGAGGCCGAGGCCACCAGTCGCTTCACACCTTCGAGCTGCGGCAGGAATTTTCCTTCCGGCGCAATGACGATCACCAACAGCAGGTCGTTGCCCTTGGGGACGATGGCCATGGCCATATTATGATAATGCGGGATGGAGGTCAGCGTGTACTCATCCTTGGCATCCCGGTCATAGTCGGGTTTTTCCTTGAGTTCCTTGTGCCGTTCCACCTTGATGTACTTAAACACGGCAACGGAACGCTGCCCATCCTTGGCGGCCACGGTCTCGACCCCTAGGGGTTCGACCACGACGGCGTTGCGCAGGTGTCCCAGGACGGCTGCGGCCAGCTTTTCGGGCGGCAGCTGTCCGGCCGCGCCCGGCAGGATAAAGACCCGTCCTTCCAGGTCGCCGCCGGACAGGGCCATGGCCTGACCCACCTTGGCCAGGGGGGAACCCGGTTCGCTCAGCGTGACCAGGGGGCCGGCGGTCCGCAGGATGTCGAAGGCGACGATGGAATCGATCAGGCTGGATTTGTCGCCCCGGCTGGAGCTTTCCAGCAGCCGGCCCAGTTCCGGTTTTTGGGCCACGGCCACCTCCACGGCCCTGGGGGGCGTGCCCATGGACCACTGGGCCGGGATCTGGCAGGCGAATGTGCCCAGGTTTTTCGAGGTGCAGACGATTTCAGGCTTGTCCGGGGTGGAGGCGGCGTGGGCGCTGGCCAGCCGTTCCGCCTTGCCGGCCTTGGCCGCCTTGCCCGCACCGGGTTTGTGCGCGGTCTTGGTCTCGGCCTGGGCCATGGCCGGCAGTTTGTACTGCTTGTCGATTTCGGCCACAGCCTTCTGGATCAGGCGCTGGGCCACGGTGCTGAGAGCCAGACCGCCGGCCTGGGCTGCGTCCACGCCCAAAAATCCCTTGAGCTCGTTATTGAGCGAGGCCTGTTCGGTCAGGCTGCCCTGCTGCAATTGCTGTCCGGTTTCGCCGTCCAGGATGCGGTATTGCAGGGTGATGTTCCACTGGCGTTGTTCCTTGGCCGAGTTGATGGAGCCGATGACGCCCTGGCCCAGCTGGGCGCCGGAGGAGCCGCCCAGCATGCCGCCCATCAGGGCGCCGGCGAAGTTGGCGGAATTTTTGTCGGTGAAGGAAAAGGCCGTGGTCTGGGACTGGACATCGGTCACATCGAAGATGACCAGCCACTGCGGCGGGGTGATCTTGTGTTTGCCAAAGCGCTTGGCCACGGAGCCGTCGCCCAGATTCGCGGCCACGGCGATTTCCTGGTAGATATTGGCCATCGAGTTTTGGTCCACAACCTTGAAGTTGGCCTTGCCGAGTTCCAGCTCGCCAAATTCACGCAGGTTGTCCGGCTTGACCTGGGCCAGGAACTCGTAGCTGGCGCAGGCGACCCGCCCGGGGAGCACCATCACGCTTGGCCCGGACTGGCTGGCGTTTTCGTAGGCGGCGTCCTTGTACAGATTGGGAGCGGCGAGTTCGTGGGCTGTTTGCAGGGATTTACCGCAGCCGGTCATGAAAGCCAGAGTCAGCAACAGGCAGCACATTTTCCACAAACGCATGTCTCCTCCCGGGCATTTGGGGCCGTTTCGTAAAATACGAAAGAAGTTCCATGACATAACGCGACGTACGGCAATACAAAAAAAATAAGCGTTAGGACTTTTTTTCAATGTCGTCGTCGTTTTGTCAATGTATAAATAGAAGGAACAGGGGCGACGCTACGGCCCGTCCGTTGCAGGGCCGCGTCAGTTCTCCCGGGTCGGAAATCCGCTTCTTTGTCCCGTCGCATCCGGCCGCATTTCGGATCCGGACCATCTGTATGCGGACCGACGACAGCGCCTACGACCAGGGGGCAGATTGTCGACGCAGACAGTCTGCAATGACTTTTTGGAGAAAGGGGTGTAGGCTGTATCACGGCGGGTGCACCGGATCGTGCGCTTCGGGGGAGGGGATGCTGCCATCCGACAGTGCCGGTGGCTTCCTCTGGCGCTGCCTTGCAGGCCAGTCCCGGACGACGACAGGTGTATCGGATCAGGTCAGGTTGACGGAGCGTCCATGTCTTTTAGGCATTGCATCATCACGCGCTTTAATGTGCACATCAATCGTGCGGTCTTTGATTTTCGGCTCAGTCCGTCCTGGCTGTCCGAACGCTTCGAGTTGTTTCGCGCCTTCTGTCTGCCGTCGCTGCAGCGGCAGGAGTGCCAGGACTTTACCTGGCTGGTCCTTTTTGACGAAAAAACCCCGGCTCCCTTTCGGCGCATCGTAAAGGCCCTTGAGGGGTACACGAATTTTGTGCCGCTTTATTGCGGTGCTTTCGAGACCATCATGCCGCAGGTGCGCCGCACGCTCGCCGACCTGTTCCCCGACACGGACTATTTTCTGACCACGCGCCTGGACAACGACGACGCCCTGTCCGAGAAATTCGTAGGCACGCTGCACAAGGTGGTCGCCGGGCTCATGGCCTCCAAGGAGTTGCCGGAATCGGAACTGTACATAAACTTTCCAAACGGACTGCAATATTGCAAGGGGACCGTGTACGATTTTCGTGACGTGACCAATGCCTTTGTCAGTCTTCTGGAACGAAACAGGCCGCCCCACACGGTTTTTTGGGTCGATCATCCGGCCATCTACGACAAAGCGCCCGTAGCCCAGATTGAGACCAGGCCGATATTTCTGCAAACCATCCACGAGAGAAACGTCTATAATTATATTCGTGGCGAGGCCTTGGAGAATACTGACATTTTAAGAGAATTCAACTTGGCTTTGTAGAAGGCTGTTGCCAAGGCCAATATCGGAGTCCAGCAAGCCGGGATAAGACAGGCCGGACCCTGGCGTCTTCGTGCCGCCGATATTGTGAGCGTCCGCTTTGGGGAGCTTGCCTTTGCTGCTTCAAGCGAACACTGGCGTCTGGCGTGGGGGCCTTGTCCATAAGACAGAGGAGGAACGCGATGCACCGAGCCGCCGACGTGGAATCCTATGCTCCAGCCCAAAAATTTCTCCATTGGACAACGGCTGCGCTTGTCCTTGCACTGTTGATTTCCGGTTGGACGCTGACAAGCGGCTTGCTGTCCCCGGGACAAGCCCTCGATAGCTTCTTTGGTGTGCATAAATCGATGGGGATCGTGGTGTTGATCCTGACGCTGTGGCGACTCTCCGTGCGCGCCGCGCACCCTGCCCCAGCCTTGCCGGCCACCCTGCGTCCCTGGGAAATCGCCGTTGTCGGCCTTGTCCACGGGCTGCTCTATGTCCTGCTTATTCTGCAACCCCTGTCCGGCTGGATGGTCTACACGCTTTCCACGCACAAAAGCCTTTTTTTCGGGCTCTTTCGGATCCCTGATCTGCCCTTTGCGGCAGACTTGGGGATCACGGCCGGGCAGCTCCCCTTCCTGGAAGAGCTTCACGGGACCTTGGCCGGCATCCTGGCCGTGACGGTGCTCCTGCATATCGGCGCGGCGTTTAAGCACCACTTTGTCGTGCGAGACGATGTCCTGCTGCGCATGTCCCCCGCGCGGCTCGTGCCGTTTCTCCAGGCACTTCGCGCCAAACGGTAACGGGCGCTGCGGGACCGATTCGACGTTGGCCTGTCGGGACTGGCTTGTTGCGCCTCGGCCGCGCATCAGCCTGTGGGGACAAATGGAGACAGGGAGAGGACCGGCGAGATGCGCACGGGGTCGTGATGCAGGGCTGGCGGTCTGGAGCGGAATCGGAGCGCAATCGCGCTTTTTCCCTTCTTCGCTCGGTTTTTCGCCTGCGTTCACGTCCCAAGGCACAGGGAAACGGCACAGGGGTGGTCCCCCATGCGGCTGATCCAAAAAAAGGGCTGGCATGGCCTGCCAACCCCTTGAAAGTTCTGGTGCGCCCGGAGCGATTCGAACA